>JAQICW010000229.1 GCA_027858355.1 Desulfobacula sp. | reverse complement strand
AATCCCTATTTTTATTGTGGCGGGAGTGACGAGACTCGAACTCGCGACCTCTTGCGTGACAGGCAAGCGTTCTAACCAAACTGAACTACACCCCCAATAATCTTACTTTTCTGGCTTATTTTCTGGTGGGCGATGCAGGGCTTGAACCTGCGACTTCAACCTTGTAAGGGTTGCACTCTCCCAGCTGAGTTAATCGCCCGAAAAACAAAAGAATTTATACCAATAAAAAAAAAATATGTCAAGCAAAAACCACCATAAAAATATCTGCATCATCATTATTATTTATGGGCAAAATTATTTACACAGGCCATGCTTGCAAGCTTATATTAAAACATGCTATAAATATTTTATGATTAAGTAGCAATTCGATTTTTCACCTTAAAAGATTTGAATCTTAAGCTTTTTAAATTATCGATGCCGATCAATCACTTATTCTTAATTTTATTCGTTATAAATTTCAACCAAGGAGTCTGACAATGGAAGCTGTACAAGGATATCTTGAAATTATGGATAAAGGGTTTGGCTTTTTAAGAACAATAGAAGAAAACTTCCAGCCCAAACCTGAAAACACATATGTCTCAAATAGTCTGATACGAAAATTAAATTTAAAAGAAGGCAGTTTTATTGAAGGCTTTGGGGAACAAAAAGGCCCAAGTAATCCAAATCTTGCCTTGATCCGGGTGGAAACGATAAACAAGCTCCCGCTTGCTGAATTTAGCAACACACCTCTATTGCAGGATCAGACCAGCATTAACCCTTTTGAACGCTATCATCTTACTCAAAATGAAGATGATATCACAGGAAAAGCGCTGGATATGATCGTCCCCATCGGCATGGGCCAGAGAGGACTGATTATCTCGCCACCCAAATCAGGGAAAACAACCATATTACGGCATATGGCAAACTCCGTGGTGATGAATCATCCAGAAGCAAAAGTTTTTGTTCTCCTGGTTGATGAAAGGCCTGAAGAAGTGACTGATTTTCAAAGAGGCTTAAAAGATGCTCATGTCCTATATTCTTCAGCAGACCAGCAGATTGGACAGCACATGAGAATGACCCGACTTGCCATGCATACGGCTATCCGGTGTGCGGAAATTGGCCAGGATGCGGTTGTATTCATTGATTCTTTAACCCGAATGACAAGAGCTTTTAACGCACATACAGACAGCTATGGCAAAACCTTGACCGGAGGTCTTGGTGCCAATGCCATGGAGTTTCCCAGAAAAATTTTCGGTGCGGCAAGAAAGCTTGAAAATGGCGGTTCCTTAACAATTATTGCCACCATCCTTGTGGATACGGGCAGTCGCATGGATGACATTATCTATCAGGAATTTAAAGGGACAGGAAATATGGATCTGTTTCTTTCCCAGGACTGCGCAGAAAACCGGATCTGGCCGGCCATTAATATCAACAAATCTGGCACACGAAAAGAAGATCTGCTAATGGATAAAAATGAAATAAAAAAAATGGTTAAAATTCGAAGGGCCCTCGCCACAAAGGACGAAAAAGATGCCATGGCGGAATTTATATCATATCTTGAATAAATTCACATCCTAAGAACGCACTTTCAAGCACCTGGGACATATCTTCAGCATAAACCATTTCCAATTGCTTTTGAATGGCTTTGGGAATCTCTTTAATATCTTTTCTATTTTCCGTTGAAACAATTACTCGTTTAATACCATTTGCATGGGCTGCCAAAAGTTTTTCCTTTAATCCGCCAACGGGCAGCACCCTTCCCCGCAATGTAATTTCGCCTGTCATGGCAATATTTCTTGAGACCGGTTTCCCCGTGAGAATGGAAACAACTGCTGTACACATGGATATGCCTGCTGAAGGTCCATCTGTTGGGATTGCGCCTTCGGGCACATGAATGTGGATATCAAGTTTTTTATAAAAATCTTCTTTTATATTTAATTCTTTACTGCGGGATCTGACATAACTGACGGCTGCCTGGGCAGACTCTTTCATGACATCTCCAAGCTTCCCCGTTACCAGGACATTTCCCTTGCCCGGCATGGTTACAACCTCTATGGTGAGCAGTTCACCCCCTGCCTGGGTCCATGCAAGACCTGTGACAATTCCAGTCTTATCTTCTTTTTCCAGAACACTGTCTCTAAAGCGGGGTTGGCCAAGGTATTTTAAAACCATGGTTGTTGAAATTTTATGCAGTTTCCTATTATTGGTTTGAACTATCTCTTTAGCAATTTTTCTTAATACAGAAGAGATCTCCCGTTCCAGGTTTCTTACCCCTGCCTCTTTAGTATATTGTTTTATAATGGCATGGATGGCATTTTTTGAGAAAATTGCATCTGTCTTTGAAAGACCATTTTCTTCCAATTGTTTTGGTATCAAATACCCTTTGGCAATCTTGAGTTTTTCATACTCTGTATAACCCGGTATCTGAATGATTTCCATCCTGTCTCTTAAGGGTGCCGGGATATCATACAAGGTATTGGCAGTAGTGATAAAAAGAACCTGGGACAGATCATAATCCACTTCAAGATAATGATCATTAAAATTTTTATTCTGCTCCGGGTCCAATGCTTCAAGCAATGCAGATGATGGGTCACCTCTGAAATCAGCCGTCATCTTATCAATTTCATCCAGGCAGAACACAGGATTGTTATACCCTGTTTTTTTCAAGGTTTGAATGATCTTACCCGGCATGGCCCCCACATAGGTTCTTCTATGACCCCTGATTTCCGCTTCGTCCCTGACACCGCCAAGAGAAATTCTGGCAAAGGCTCTTCCCGTAGCAGAGGCAACTGATTTTGCCAGGGATGTTTTCCCCACACCAGGAGGTCCCACAAGACAAAGAATCGGCCCTTTAATTTTTTTAACAAGTATTTGTACGGCCAGATACTCAAGAATTCTTTCTTTGGGCTTCTCAAGCCCATAATGATCCTGCTCTAATATTTGCTCAGCCTTTTTAAGATCATTTTTTGACCGGTTCTTTCTAAACCATGGCAGAGAAATCAGCCAGTCAATATAGTTCCTGACCACAGTGGCCTCAGATGACATGGGAGACATCATCTTTAGCTTTTCAAATTCTCTTCTTACAACGGAAGCCCCTTCTTTGGACATCCTTTTTTTCTTTATCCGGTTTTCAAGATCCTTGAATTCTGCTGAATCTCCTTCGTCTCCCATTTCTTTTTTGATGGCACGCATCTGTTCATTCAAATAGTGCTTTTTCTGCAGGCCCTCCATTTGCTCCTTTACCCTGCCCTTTATCTTCTGGGACATGGTAAAGACTTCTGTTTCCTTTTGAATCAGCTTTAACAATAAAAAAAATCTGTTCTCTATATTTCCGCATTCAAGCAATTTTTGCTTGTCAGCCATTTTAAATGGCATATGGGCGGCAATGGTATCTGCATATCGGGACTCATGGGCGGCAATAGCATCAAGGGTTTTAAAAAAGGTCTGGGCCACGGCGCCGGAAAGTCTGGCATAATGTTCAAATGCTTCCGTGACGGTTCTGATGACAGCTTCCCTTGCTTTTGCGGGCAGAGGCTCTTCAACCACCTGGATATATTCAACACTGAGAAAACCATCCTCATCAATCAATTTGACAATTTTACCTCTTTCACAGCCCTCAACCAATGCCTTAACGCTTCCATCGGGCAGTCTAAGAAGCTGAGTGATCCTGGCCTCTGTACCCACCTGAAAAACATCGGTAATATTTGGTTTTAAAACGTCTGGATCTTTTTGAGTGGTCAAAAAAATTTTCTTGTCTGCCACCATGGCTTCGGACAGGGCCTTAATAGATTTATCCCTTCCGACAAAAACAGGAGTAATAATAGATGGGAACAGCAACATATCCCTTAAAGGCACCAAAGGAAGTTGTTTTTTTAAACTTTCCGTACCATCAGGATGTAAGAACTTAGGCAATTTAATCATTAAATTTTAGAACTCTCTTTATTTTACGCCTGCTTTTTAGGTTGTTCATAAAGCAGTATCGGGGCTTCATTTTTTAATACGACTTCTTCACCGACTACGCACTCTCTAACATTCTCTAGAGAAGGAATTTCATACATGATTTCCAGCATGGTTTCTTCCATAATGGCACGAAGTCCCCTTGCACCTGACTTTCTTTGCACGGCTTCTTTGGCCATGGCCTCCAGGGCTTCATCTGAAAACTGAAGCGCCACACCTTCAATCTTGAATAATTCCTGGTATTGTTTAACAAGAGCGTTCTTTGGCTCGGTCAAAATTTTAACCAATGATTTCTCATTGAGCTCACCAATGGATGTAATAATGGGCAAGCGGCCTAAAAACTCCGGTATAAGACCAAATTTAATCAGGTCTTCGGGCTTGAGCTGTTCAAGAAGCTCCCCAATGTTTTTATCTTTATTACCAACGATCTTAGCTCCAAATCCCATGGTTTTCTTGGTAATTCTTCTTTCAATAACCTTTTCAAGCCCTGTAAAAGTGCCCCCACAAACAAAAAGGATATTGGATGTATCAACTTTTACATAATCCTGCTGGGGATGTTTTCTCCCCCCTTTTGGCGGGATGCTGGCAATGGTTCCCTCTATAATTTTTAAAAGCGCCTGTTGAACACCTTCCCCTGAAACATCCCGGGTAATGGAAGGATTGTCACCCCGCTGGGATATTTTATCAATCTCATCAATATAAATAATGCCCTTCTGGGCTTTCTCAACATCATAGTCGGCATTCTGCACAAGGGAAAGTATTATATTTTCAACATCTTCCCCAACATAACCGGCTTCCGTTAAAGCAGTTGCATCTGCAATGGCAAAGGGAACATCTAAAAATCTGGCAAGGGTCTGGGCAAGAAGTGTCTTTCCACATCCAGTGGGACCGATGATAAGGATATTACTCTTTTGAATTTCTACATCATCCTTTTTCTTTTCTATGGTTGAACTCTGACGTTTGTAATGATTGTAAACTGCCACAGCAAGAACTTTTTTAGCTCGATCCTGCTCAATAACATAAGTATCAAGCAATTGTTTGATCTGCCTGGGCGTTAAAAAATCCTTTAGCCCCTCTGTATCAACTTGTTTTTCTTTTTCTTCATCATCAATAATCTCACCGCACAATTTAATACATTCATTACAAATATATACACTTGGTCCTGCAATCAGCTTTTTAACCTCTTTTTGATTTTTACCACAAAAAGAACAGAAAAACTGATCATTGTCTTCTTTTTTCCGAGCCATAATTTATGCTACTCCTTTGAAGAGTCGTCTGTCTCTTCTTCCAACTCACTTCTATCCGTAACAACCCTGTCTACAATACCATATTCCTTGGCTTGAATTGCTGACATGAAAAAATCTCTGTCCGTATCTTCTGATATTTTTGCAATATCCTGACCCGTGTGAAAGGATAAAATTTTATTTAAGATATCTTTCATCCTTAAAATCTCATTGGCCTGGATTTTAATGTCAGTGGCCTGGCCCTGAGCACCACCAAGTGGCTGATGAATCATTATTCTGGCATTTGGCAGAGAAAATCTTTTTCCTTTTGCACCGGCCGTCAAAAGAAGTGCTCCCATGCTGGCGGCCTGTCCAATACATACTGTTGCCACATCCGGCTTTATGTATTGCATGGTATCATAGATAGCCATTCCTGCTGTTACCACACCACCTGGTGAATTGATATAAAAACTGATATCCTTTTCAGGGTCTTCTGATTCCAGGAACAAAAGCTGGGCAATAATAACATTGGCAACCTCATTATCAATAGCTGAGCCAATAAAAATAATTCTATCTTTTAAAAGGCGTGAATAAATATCATATGCACGCTCCCCTCTGTTGCTTTGTTCAACAACCATTGGAATTAGAGGCACGATTCAACTCCTTATCATTATTTTGTTTTAATAATTCTGATTACACATTAAATGATTACTCTTTTTCTTCTTTTATTACATCTTCTTCTTTAACAGCTTGTTCTGCGTTAACATCATCTGGATCTTTAGCAGCACCCGGCTCAACTTGTGTGATGCTGGCTTTCTCTATTATAAGGTCAACCGCTTTTTTTTCAAGCTGTGTATGTTTATAATATTCAAGTTGTTTGGGATCCTGGTTGAAATAATTTTTCACTGCATCAACAGGCGCATTCATTCCCATGGCCATTTCTGCAAAACTTTTTTCCAGTTCTTCATCATTAAGTTCAAGTTTTCCCTGGGAAATAATTTTACCCAGAATCAAATGTCTTCTGGCTTGTTTTTCTGCTACATCACGATACTGGGTTCTGAGTATATCCTTACTGAGTCCTGCTTCTTCAAGGGAGGTATTATTTGCGGCATAGGCTTGCTCTGCTTCCATTGTAATACCGTTGAGCTCTCCTTCAATCATTGCATCAGGCACTTCAAATTCATATTTTTTCAAAAGATTTTGGAATATCTGTTCGGAAAGTTCATGCTTTATCCTTTGTGCATATCCTTTTTCCAGATTTTCACGAATGGACGTTCTGACATCATCCAGTGTTTCAAATTTTCCCAGACCTTTTACAAGATCATCATTGATTTCAGGCAGAATTTCTTCCTGAATTTCTTTTAGCTTTACCTTATATACAAT
>JAQICW010000202.1 GCA_027858355.1 Desulfobacula sp. | reverse complement strand
TTCCAGGGTGATCGCCTTACGTCCGCTGGAAGGTATAGCAAGTTCGTAATTGGTTTTTATCCTCTACAAGGATTGTAATTGTTGGCACAGCAACTAGTTCAGATCAATTTGCCTTGAATGAGCATTTTGGGACGTGTTGTTACAGGCTCTGGCGGGCGTAACGTTAATTGGCGGGAACTGTTTGAGGGAACCGAGTTTTTCCGCCACAAGTGTAGCCCGACATAGAGCCTGTCAATATGTCCCATCCAGCGAAGGAAAGGCAAATTGATCTGAACGGGTTGGCGTAAATTGGTTAGAAAATATGATTCTTATGGCAAATATCCAGTTTTTTATTCCAGATTATTGTGGTAAGTTCAAGTGCGTTTTAATGGATTGATTCGATTGAGCGAGTCCTTAAGGCCGAAAGTTGAGTATTTAAAAAATAAGGAGAATTAATTTGTTTACCAGAGCCATCGTCAAAACACCCTGCCGGAATATGGTCAATGGCATCAGCACGGCCAGCCTTGGCAAACCCGATTACGACCTCGCCTTAAAACAGCATAAAGACTATATCCATGCGCTTAAAAAATGCGGGCTTAAAGTGGTTGTTCTTGATCCGGATGAAAGTTTTCCTGATTCAACCTTTATTGAGGATGCCTGTCTTATAACCCCCCAATGTGCCATCATCACAAATCCTGGAGCGCCATCAAGAAGGGGTGAAACCATTCAAATTTCAGAAACTATCAAAGAACTTGATTTGCCAGTGGAAAGTATCCAAAATCCTGGGACCCTTGATGCAGGAGATATTATGATGGTAAAAGACCATTATTTTGCAGGATTGTCTGATCGGACAAACATTGAAGGGGCATCCCAGTTAAACCTTATATTGGAAAAATATGGTTTAACCTCATCAACCATTACCCTTAAAAACGTCCTTCATTTAAAAACCGGGATTTCATATCTGGAGAACAACAACCTGCTTGCCTTTGGTGAATTTTTAACCCTTCCTGCACTCAGCAATTTTAATATCCTGTCCGTTGATCAGGATGAATCCTATGCAGCCAACTCTGTTTGGATCAATGGGAATGTACTTGTCCCCATGGGATTTCCTAAAACTTGTAAAATGATCAAAACTGCAGGTTATCAAACCATTGAAGTTGATGTGTCAGAATTCAGAAAACTTGATGGAGGATTAAGCTGCCTGTCACTTAGATTCTAAAAACAGATTCTAAAAAATACAGGGGGAAAAAATGTTACAAGGATTTTCAGGATTTTTTAAGTAAAAGCTAAAATAAAAAATGCCGGGACATGGTAAACATACCCGGCATTTTTATCTATTGTCAGAAAATTTGTTTTGAACTAGTCTTCTTCAATTACAATAGCGTCTTCTTCACAAACTTCCACACAGCTTTCGCAACCCATGCATTCTTCAGCATTTACTGGAACTGATTTATCATTTTCCATTTCAAAAACTTCTACCGGACATACGTCGACACATTCTTCGCAGCCAACACATTTTGCTTGGTCAACAATTGGATTAAATGCCATTTTAATAGCCTCCTTAGAAAATTAACATTATTATATTATAAATTCGTTTTTTAAATACAATCTTTATAAAAAAAGTTTTTATAACATGATATTAATTAAAATCAAGTTTTTTATCACTTTAATTTGATCAGACATACAGATATCTGTTTATTTGAACAATTAAAGAGCCTGTTAATATCATTCCCGGAAAAAATACACAATTTGATTTGCCCTGAAAGAAAACAGCTGTCATTAACTTCAGGTAGATTGTTTTCCAGGATACCATCTCCTTGAATTGCACGCACCAAATAGTCACAAAACTGATGTTGCCATTCGTTTTTATTTTCACATTCATTTTCATGCACTTTTATATTATCAATGTCAAGGGCATTTACAACATCTTTGCAATTGGACTCAAGATAGTCAAATACCGCGTCACTGGCAGTGATGAACAATGGCATGTCCCCATCTTGCTTTAATCCCCCCATTGCCGCCATACTTCTTGACCATGCCCTAATCCGCTGTTGGGTCATGATACCCCCCACATCTTTACTATCCACATCTTTACTATCCTCAGCTTTGCTGTTTTCGGCTTCACTTGAGGGATATTCCAATCCGCGCAGGGTTGAAATCAGTGTATCATGGCTTGTACTAAGATCGTTTAACGCCAAATCAATGCCTTCATTTTGTTCATCATACAATTGTGCCATTTTTAAAAACAATAAATCCTGCTGCAGGGTTGATTCGCCGGGCAAGGCAACGTCAGAACCTTTTCCTCCTTTACCCCCCTTGATCTGTGATTTAATGGCTGTCACATCTGAATCATTTGTAAAATAAGGGGTATCCTTTAAAAGGGATTTAAGATTCACTTCATTTCCCTTGTGGATACGTGCCCATGCCAGATATTGTTCTATGTTTTGTTCAACCGCCACAACCTGGTCACAGGATAAAAAAAACGGGGTGATTTTCCCCTGTCCAAACGCTTTGTGCAAGTTTGGATGAATGTCAAAATCCCCAGTCATCGGTAAATATTCAAAGGACGGGAAAAAGCTTAAAACTATTCTCAACTGGTTTTCACGAATATGGGTGAAGGGAAAAAATAAAAGTCTTATTGTCATAGGTCAGCCCTTTTATCATGAACACTGATACCTAAATTAATCAATTGGTCGCGAATCTTATCAGCCTCTTGAAAATCATTTTGTTGTCTTGCGCCGTCCCGCTCCTTGATAAGATCTTGAATTTGCCTTGAATATTGCTTTTTTTCTTTAAAGCTGAAAATCTTAAGAACAGAATCTATCTCTTTAAAACAGCTCACAAGCTTTTGGGCGCCATCAGCATTGATTTTATTTTTGTTGATGAGCCTGTTGATGGTTTTAACGGTAGCAAGCATTGAAGAAATAGCACCTGAAATTCTTAAATCATCCTCCATGGATTGAAAAAAAGCAGATTTCATATCATATATAAATTGATCCATGTCTTCAAATTCAGATCCGTTTCCTATGATACTCAAAGTAGCAATGCACCGATTAATTTTATCCAAAGTATATTGGGCCTGTTTTAAAGCCTGGTCCGACAAAATTAAGGTTTTCCTATAATGATTGGAAATCAGCCAGAACCGGATGGTTTTGAGTCCCCACCCCTTTTTGACAAGGGTTTCTATGGTTAAAGATTCCATAGGCTGAGCACCTAAAGAACCATCATAGCGGACAGGATCACAATGCAGCCAATACCTTGCAAGGGTTGCCCCTTTTAAAGCTCTTGCAATGGCAACTTCGTTTTCATGATGGGGAAAGATAAGTTCCCGGCTACCCGTCTGAATATCAAAACTTTCTCCTAAAAATTTCATGGCAATGGCCGCACATTGCAAATGAAGAGAAGGACGTACATTGCCCCATTGGGTTTTAATGCCCACGCCTGCCTTGAGTTCTGAAAGGCGAACGCGTTTTAACAATGTAAAATCCTTTGGATTACCCTTTTCATAGGCATCAAGATCCACTGTTGCCCCGGATTTTATCATATCCAGATTGGTCCTTGAAAAATCACCATACTCTGGCTGACTGGCAATATCAAAATACAGAGAATGCAGTTTTTCATAGGCATGCTTTTTTGATTGGAGTTGTCTTGCCACATCAATCATTTCATCAAAATGGTCTGATACTTTTGGATAGGCATCTGCCGGGCGGATATTTAATTTTAAAAGGTCTTGTTTAAACAGATCCAGAAAGGTTTGTGTAAACTTTGAAAGTGGTTCACAGGCCTTCTGCGACCCCTGGATGGTCTTATCATCATAATCAGTAATATTGACCACATGATTGACTGCAATCTTATGATACTCAATGTATCTTACAAGTAAATCAGTAAATGCATATCTTCGAAACCGACCCACATCCAGCCTTTCATGAACGGTCGGCCCGCAGGTATAAACAGATATTTTTTCTTTTTCCAGCTGTTTAAATGGTGTCTTGGATTTTGAAAGTGTATTAAAAAGGGACAGGGCAATATGGTTTTCCACGGAAAAGAGATTGGTGGACAGATACCTTTCACCACTGTCCGGAAAAACAACAACAATACAGCCTTTTTTAATCTTTCGCGCTTCTTCAAGGGCAGCAGCCATGGCAGCACCAGAGCTCATCCCCACAAAAAGGCCTTCTTTTATTGCCAGGCTGCGGGCAGTATCAAAAGCTGTTTCATCATCAATATTAATTTTTTCATCCAGGCAGGCTTTTTCCATAATCTCAGGGGTATAAGATTCCTTCATGTTTTTAAGCCCCTGAATCTTATGTCCGAGATAGGGCTCGGCACATACAATCCTGATATCCTTATTATATTCTTTTAATCTCCTGGAAAGCCCCATAAGGGTTCCGCTTGTCCCGATGGTTGCCACAAGAGAAGTTATTTTTCCATTGGTCTGATCAATGATTTCAGGTCCCGTAGTTTCGTAATGTGCTTTCCAATTGGCTTCATTATTATACTGATCCGTTAAAAAATACATATCTGGATTTTCTCTTGCAAGCCTGTATGCTTCTTCAATGGCGCCATCAGATCCCAGGTGTCTGGGAGTTAGAATAATATGGGCTCCCCTTGCGCGTAGAATGCTTTTGCGTTCTTCACTTGCATTTTCTGCCATGGTCAGGGCCAGTTTGTATCCTTTGACGGCACAAACCATGGCAAGTCCGATCCCCGTGTTCCCACTGGTTGCTTCGATAACTATTTTATCGTGGGTCAACTCACCCGTCTTTTCTGCCGCATTGATCATATAAAGGGCAGGCCGATCTTTAACAGAACCACCTGGATTCATATATTCAAGCTTGGCAAAAATTTTAACCCCTTTTACAGGATTCATCCTTGTTATCTCAACAATAGGGGTGTTGCCAATGGTATCTGTAATTGAACCCGCCATTCAAACACTATTTAACCTTTGCTTTGTTGAAGCCATCAATTCATATATTCTATCTTGACTTTTAAAATATAAAATGGCTTTATACAGTAATTTTAAAAGATGTGCAATATTTTACTGGAAAGAACATGTTCTGCTTATTAAAACAAAAGCTTCTGCCATTTTTTGTGATATTTGCTTGTTTTTATTTTTTCATGTCAAGCAATAGGTTTGCAATAGCAAATGTTTTACCCCAGAATCCCAAAGAGATCCCCTGGCATATATCTGCACGGGTAGTGACCTTTGATAATAAAAGAAATCTTTATATTGCCGAAGACGATGTTGTAATCACAGGGGGCAAAACCAGGCTTGAAGCAGACTATGTTGAATTTTCAAACATAACAAAGGACGCTTTTGCCAGGGGGAATGTTTTTTTAATATCTGGAGAAGATTCAATCACCTGCAATGCTATGAATATTAATCTAACAACCGAGACCGGAACCGTAAACAAAGGCACCATTTTTATCCAGAAAAACAATTTTTATATTCATGGTGAAAATATAAGGAAACTAGGTAAATTTTCTTATAGCGCGGATAAAGGCTACATCACATCATGTTCTGGCGAATCTCCTGACTGGAAAATTTCCGCCAGAGACATAAAAGTCACTGTCGAAGGGTATGGGACTGCCAGAAATACTGTTCTCTGGGCTAAAAATGTTCCCACTGTCTACAGCCCATTTCTTGTTTTCCCCGTCCAGGCCAAACGGCAGACAGGTCTTTTAATCCCCAGGATCACTTCATCGGACAGAAAGGGATTTGAATATGAACAGCCTCTTTTTATAGCTATTTCAAGGAATACGGATGCAACAATTTATGCAGACTATATGTCTGACCGCGGAACAAAAATAGGGACGGAATTCAGATATGTCCTGGATAACAAAACAAAGGGCTCTATGTTTCTTGATTTCCTTGAAGATGACAAAATTGATGACGGAACCGATAAAACAAAAAATTATAGTTTTTCCACAACCTCCCAAAGGACCAACTCAGACCGGTTCTGGTTCAGAATGAAACACGACCAGGACCTTGGCTATGGGTTTACAGCCAAGCTGGATATCGATGTGGTAAGTGATGAAGATTATCTTCAAGAGTTTAAAGATGGGTTTACAGGGTATGATGAAACCAAGGAATATTTTGAAAAAGAATTTGGCCGGAGTCTGGATGAATACAATGATAGTATCCGTAAAAACCAATTGAATATCAATAAATCATGGTCCACCTATTCCTTCAATTTTGATGCCTTGTGGTATGACAACATCAATGCCCGACGACAGGATATTGATGATACAACCTTGCAGACACTTCCAAGTCTTCAGTTTGATGCCTTAGTGCAACAAATGGGCTCTTCAAAATTCTTTTATTCACTGGATAGCGAATACACTTCTTTTTACAGAAAAGATACAAGTACAACTCTTGTGAACGGACAACGGGCTGATATATATCCCAAAGTTTATCTGCCCTTAAAACTGGGCAAATTTTTTAATTTTGAACCTTCTTTCGGCGTAAGACAGACCATCTGGCACACCAATGAGTTCACGGATATTAATGGCAATTCCGACAACATCAGGACAAGGCAGATGTATGATGTGGGTGCCAACTTGTCCACAAAAATCATTAAAATATTTAATCCCGATAACCAATTTGCAGATAAAATCCAACATGAAATCATACCAAAACTTGAATATGCTTTCATCCCGAAAATCATTCAAAATGATCTTCCTTCCTTTGACGATCTGGACAGGATAGAGGAGCAAAACAGTCTCACCTGGTCTTTGACCAACAATTTTACTTCCAGAAAATCAAGAATATCCCCAAAGGGAAAAGAAATAACCGATTATCGCAATATAGCTTACATCAAACTTTACCAAAGTTATGATATTAAAAAAGAAAGGGCTGATGAAACAAGGCCATTTTCAGATATTACACTGGATACGGAATTTTTCCCAAACAATTTTATTGCCCTTGATATGGATCTTTCCTGGTCCCCCTATGACAACCATTTTAAAACCTTAAACATTGGTAATACAATCATGGACAAAAGAGGGGACCGTTTAAGTACAGGATATCGATATGACAGCAGCACCTCAGAATCTTTATATTCAAGAATTGATGCCCGCCTGACAGATGAATTAACCGCCTATTACTCTATTGAAAAAAACCTTCTGGAGAAAAAAACTGTTGAAACACAGATCGGAATTGGAATCAATAAATCCTGCTGGGGATTGAATCTCTATTTTTCAAAATCCAGTGACGAACAGAGTATTGCCTTTCTTATAAATCTTCATGGAATCGGAGAGTTTGGCACAAAATGATTGAAGACCTGAACTGGTTTGCCCTTTTAACAAGAAGCAACTTTGAGCAAACCGTACACACCACTATTGTTAAAAAAAAAATTGATGCATTTTTGCCTAAAATCAAACGGAAAAGCTCTCGTAAAGATAGAAACCTCATGATAGAAGTCCCTCTTTTCCCGGGATATGTTTTTGTAAAATCAAGCTTTGAGGCTGCTTACCAGCTACAGATTTTAAAAACAATCGGGGCAGTCCGGTTATTGGGAAACAAATCAGGCCCGGTGGCCATACCGCCGCACCAGATTGAATCCTTAAAAATCCTGACAAGTACCAGCATGGATCTCATCACAGGAGACAATATCCGCTTAAAAAAAGGAGACCCTGTGATGATCATAAACGGTCCCATGGCAGGGGCAAAAGGTGAATTTGCACATTATAAAGGCAAAGGCCGTGTTTTTATTAAAATAGATGTTTTAGGACAATATGCCGGGGTTGAGGTTGATGAAAATAATGTTGAAAAACTCCCTGATTTTTTATCATAACCCCTTGACTTTTTATCAAGTTTTAATTAGAATCATTAAAAAAATATAATAAAGTTGTATCATTTAATATAAAAAG
>JAQICW010000199.1 GCA_027858355.1 Desulfobacula sp. | reverse complement strand
TAACCCGTCATTCCGATCATGAATCGGACCAAACCATAGCATAGCCAACTTATCATGCGCAGCCGAATGGGTTGGACTTTCCAGCTATTGGGTTGGATCTGATGCGCCCCGGCAGCAATAGACTTCTCCAGGCTGCATTTCAAGGTCCCGGCAAAATTTTTATCATCAACAACAACATTCGCCTCAAGTGCAAGCAGCAGGCTGAACGGGTCAAGATTCGAGGACCCCACCGTAGACCATTGTTCATCGATCACAGCAACTTTGGCGTGCATGAGGCTCTTGTGATATTCATGGATTTCTATCCCGGCATCCAGAAAACTGCCATACAGGGCTTTCGAGGCATAATACAATAATCGGTATTCCTTCTTTCCCTGCAAAAGTAAAACCACCCGGACACCGCGCCCGGCCGCTTCCATAAGCGCACGACGTAACTTTGATCCGGGGAAAAAATAAGCATTTGCCATGATGATTTCCAATTGTGACTGTTTAATCGCCTGCAGATAGGCATCTTCGATATCACGTCGATGCCGGATATTATTGCGCACCAGAAAAGCTGCGCGCATGCTGCCCCCGGATTCGGGAAAAGGAGCTTGCCGGTCTCTGTCCCGGCCCCAGGTACTGAAACGGATCCAGGTCACCCGCGACCACAACCGACGGGTGGACGCAAGAATCTCTCTAACCAGCGGCCCTTCCACATGTACAGCGTAGTCATACCGAGACGAGGTTTGATCGGGAGTATCAAAATCATCGACAATATTAATGCCTCCCACGAATGCAGAGCTCTGATCTACAATCACAATTTTCCGGTGCAATCGACGCAGCCTCCGGCGCCGAAGTGTCCAGGGAGATATCTTGGGCCGGAACTTCATCACCATCACACCGGCTGCTTTAAGGGCAGCGACCATGATTTCCGGCAGATTTTCCGAACCGAATCCATCAATCAGCACGCGAGTCCTCACACCGCGCAACGCTGCCCGCCTGAGCGCTTCTGAAATACGTCGCCCGATGGTATCATTTTTAAAAATATAGCTTATCAGATAAATCTCATGCTCCGCCCTGTCCAGCGCCGCTTCCATGACCGGGAAGTACGTTTCTCCGTTCTCCAGCAGTGTGATCTGATTGTCAGGAACAAACTGGGTCCCGGCCATATTATCCTTTTTACCCATCAAAGGCCCTCTTATATTTTTCCATTTTTTATATACTCATTATTTACAGGTATAACCACCATCAAGACTGTATCCTATAAGTGCATTTTTATCCTCAGGAAGTTATGGTAAAATCACAGACCAAAGGGAGGTGATCTGACAATCTGGAGCGCAACACCTCTATCCTGTCCACTGTTATTTCAGGACTATGGAAAATAAAATCCAGTTCCCACCTTGGTTTTCTGCTTGGAAAGGTGAAAACATTCAAATGGTTTGCACTTTTCAGTTGTGTAGCAGCAAGGAAATCGTTTAACTCCTTGATTCCGAAAAAGATATTGAAATCACCCCCTACCACAATTGGTTTATTACAGGTTTTTACAAGGGCAGCCAGCTCCATCAACTGCTCTTTCCTGCGATGATGTGAGATGGAAAGATGCACCAAAAAAAAGACAATGCTCTCAAGTTCCACTTCAATAATCAACCGTTTGATTCCCCGTTCAAAATAGTGATACTGTTGGTTTAATATTCTGTCTCTGGCAAGAAAGGCATTCCCCTGGCTTCTGATAATGGGAATGTGACGAGTCAGTAATGGTTTTTGATATTTGGTTTTGAAAATAAAATATTGTCTCAATCCATCAGCAATCTGTTTTGCCTGGCTAATGCCTTGCGCTCTGCGAGACCCGCCATCCACCTCTATCAGACCCACCAGGTCAGGGCCCTGTGATTTAATAAAGTCAATAATTTCAGGGATGTTTTTTTTGGTCTTCCGCAGGTAGCCGCTAAAAGGAAGAGGCGTATGAAACCGCCATCCTGATCCGGTTCCATAACGGATATTATATAATAAAAATCGAAAAGTTTCTTTCATTCTGACAGGTCTTTCATCACAGCAAGATTACGCTTAATAAGATCAGTCCGCTGTTCATCGGGTTTCCGCTTTGTCCCTGCTGTAATAACAACATCCATACTGCATATTCCTCCTGATAATTGTTCCTTCTGAACAGACCTTTCAGAAGGCCTGTTGTTTCAGTTTTTCCAGATCGAATTCTTGGAGATACGCAACAAGGTTCGACCATATTTCATGGAAACCAAATCTTCCCGAGGTCATTTCCTTGATGGCGTCATCCCTTGTCCAGCCTTGAATCACGATACGGTAAACCGCACACATCATACCGGTACGATCCGCACCGTGCTGACAGTGGACAAAAAACGGTGCACGGCTCTTGTCCGAGACAAGGGTCAGAAAGCGGACAACGTCCTCATCTTCCGCGTGCCAGGTGTTCATTGGAATTTCTTC
>JAQICW010000191.1 GCA_027858355.1 Desulfobacula sp. | reverse complement strand
AATTTAGTTTCTGACATTTTTAAACCAGGCGATGTCATACAAGTAACTCTATTGGAGTTTGGGGATAAACCCGAATTCACCTTATTCCAACAGCCGATAGCCCAATCCGCTTTATTGTGCCTGGAAGCTGAAACAGGCCATGTAAAGGCAATGCTTGGCGGGTTGGATTATGGAAAAAGTGAATTCAATAGGGCGATTCAGGCAAGACGTCAACCGGGTTCTGCATTTAAACCGATCATTTATGCTGCAGCACTTGATAAAGGGTACACCGCTGCAACTATTATTATAGATTCTCCAATTGTTTATGAAGATCTTCAAAATGATTTTATATGGAAACCATCCAATTATAAAGAAAAATTTTATGGGCCGACACTACTTCGCGAAGCATTAGCCAAATCCAGAAATATTGTCACTATAAAAATTTTAAAAGATATCGGTATCGATTACGCCATCGATTATGCAAGAAAACTTGGTATTACATCTGATATTAACAGGGATCTGTCAATTGGATTAGGTTCTTCCGGGATTTCGCTCTTAGAACTTGTTAAAGCGTATTCGGTTTTTTCTAATCATGGCGATCGGATAGAGCCGATTTTTATCACCAAGATATATGACCGGAACAACAATATGATTGAAACCGCAAAATTTACCCGGAAAAGAATTTTAAGTGAGGATACCGCCTGTATAATGACCAGCATGCTGGAAAGTGTTGTTCAAAATGGAACCGGAAAAAGAGTTAAAGCCCTTAAAAGGCCAATTGCCGGTAAAACAGGTACGACAGATGATTTTATCGATGCCTGGTTTATCGGATATTCACCCAGATACACAACAGGTGTCTGGGTTGGCAACGACAAGGCGGTTTCTTTGGGGAAAGGAGAAACCGGCTCAAGAGCAGCTATTCCAATCTGGCTGAGTTTTATGCAGGAGATTTTAAAAAATGAACCCAAAAGATTGTTTCAGGTCCCAGACAGTATTGTATTTGCTAAAATAGATGCACAAACAGGACTTCTACCCAATAATAGTTCTGAAAAAGTATTTTTTGAATGTTTTAAAAAAGGAACTGAACCTAAAGAACACACTCCTAACCCCGAAATGGCCTCCGATGCAGAAGGTTTTTACAAACAAGGGCTTTGAATTTATTAAGGAAAACCGATTTTGACCTATAACATAACAGTTTCAATATTTATTTTTATCAGCCAGCTTGTCCTTATGCTCTGGAGTGCAAACAAGTTTGTGGATGCAGCCTCTGCAACGGCTAAACATTTTGGTATGCCACCGTTATTGATCGGCATGTTGATTGTTGGATTTGGAACATCTGCTCCGGAAATGCTTGTTTCAGCCATGGCATCATTCCAGGGAAATCCAGGACTGGCACTAGGTAATGCCTACGGATCTAATATTGCCAATATTGCGTTAGTGCTTGGATTGACCTGCTTAATAAGACCTATAACCGTTCATTCCAGCGTGCTTAAAAAAGAGCTTCCGATTTTGTTGGGAGTCACCCTTATGGCTGCTTTACAACTGTGGGACGGTGAGTTGAGCCGTATGGATGCAGTGTTTTTATTACTAATATTTATTTTTTTGATGAGCTGGAGCCTTTTTCAGGTTTATCGATGGAATAATAAAGTTCTGCTATCGATTGAAGAAGAGAAATCCATCGATAAAAATAATATGCCCTTAAAAAAGACGTTATTCTGGCTGTTTACAGGGCTTGCATTCCTGTTGATCAGTTCTCACATTATGGTTTGGAGCGCTGTTGAAATCGCTCAGTTTTTTGGAATAAGTGATTTGATTATCGGCTTGACGGTTGTTGCAATCGGGACTTCTCTGCCGGAACTGATTACTTCAATATTGGCCATCTATAAAAAAGAACATGATATTGCTCTGGGCAATGTGCTGGGCTCCAATATGTTTAATACTCTTGTTGTTGTAGGAATTGCCGGAATAATTCATCCCATGCCTGTTCCACTTGAAGTCCTTTATCGAGATTGCCTGGTAATGGGTGTACTGACCTTGAGTTTGTTTATTATCGGTTATGGTTTTAAGGGCCAGGGCAGAATTAACAGATATGAAGGGGCTGGCTTGCTGGCAGCATATATGGGGTACAATGGCTGGCTGGCTCTTACAGTCATGGGGAAGATTTCATTATGAAAAAGTTTTTTTCTAAAAAGAGTATTGATAACAGTAATCGTCCTTTAAAGCTATTTTTGATCAATTTCAACGAGCAAGAGTATTTTTTTTATAAAGAGCTTTTGGATATTGCTCTCTTCGCAGACCATTTTGCTGTATTAATACCTCTAATTTCGAAAAGCAAATGTCCAAGAATAATGAAAATATCATTTTGCTGAAATTCACATTAGAGATAATGGAATAGGAATTAAAGATAAAGACTTGATAAATGTATTCACTCCCTATGAAAGGTTCCAAAAAGACAAACCTGGTGCTGGTCTGGGATTGAGCATTTGTAAAAGAATAATAGAAGGCCACCAAGAAAAAATCTGGATCTCAAGCAAATATGTGAAGGGTACTGAGTTTATAATTTCTCTTCTCAAATATGATAAATGATTTAATAACCATGGTGGTGTGATTGATCACCATTTGCGTGGATTAATAAATAACAAACGAGATATGCAATGATTATTTTAGATGCGATTACAAAAAAATTTGGCAGTTTAACAGCGGTTGATGATGTTTCATATCAGGTGAAGAAAGGGGAATTTTTTGCACTGTTGGGTCCCAATGGTGCGGGTAAAACTACTATCATCCGGATGCTCCTGGGATTCATTCGCCCTACGTCAGGTTCTGTAACAATTAATGGTGTTCCCTGCTGCAAGACGCAAGCAAGAAAGAGTATTGGGTATATTGCAGAACAACACATGATTCCTCCTTATCTTTCAGGCTATGAGTATCTTCACCGACATACGTTTTTGATTGGATTATCAGGAAAGACCGCCCAATGTGAAATTGAAAGAGTCGTGGAAACAGTGTCAATGTCAGGACGGGAAAAGGAGAAGTGTTCCGGATATTCAAAAGGGATGAAACAGCGGATTGGGCTCGCCGGGGCTTTGATTGGTAATCCGGAGCTGCTGATATTGGATGAACCCGTCTCCGGACTTGATCCCATTGGTATAAGGGATATCAGAAATATTATTAAGGATCTCAAACAAAGTGGAAAAACGATTTTCCTAAATTCTCACTTGCTTTCTGAGGTAGAAAAAACCTGTGATACGGCAGCAATCATACATAATGGAAGAATCGTGGCAAAAGATTCTATTGATTCGATAATCGCTCAAGAAGAAAGTCTTGAAGATGTTTTTGTTAAACATATAACCGAACAGGAAAATTAATATTTTAAATATGAAAATGTTTGCTAAAATTGCCTGCTATACAATTGGAGTCCGGATGAAACCAAAGAGCTTCTATCTTTTTTTATTCGTTTCCATTGGATTGCTTATCACCACCCGTGGCTGCTATTCAGCTGATTATGTGATCAATGGCCGTCATGTCGAGAGCATCTGGCATGTTTCCCGCATTGTTTTTCAGGCTATATCAATGGCCATGCTTTTAATGGCAACCATGATATCAATGAGAATCTTTACCAGAGATCAAAACGACGGCTCTGTCCAGATGTTTCTTTCAAGACCAGTGAAGCGTTGGGAATATGTGCTGGGCAGAATATTTGGGACATGGCTGCTCACTACAGGTTTTATGCTCACCCTTCATTTGACCGGTTTTGTTATTATCTGGCTCCATACCGGTAAAATGCCTTTGGAGTATATAGGGGCATCCTTGATTTGTTCTATAAATCTTCTATTTGTTATTTCTGCAGTCTGTTTGTTTTCTATATTTTTACCTGATTTTATCAGCGCATTTTTTACTCTTGGCCTGTTATGTGCTGGATATGTTTCTGATGGCGGTTATAAACTGCTTAATACTGAAATAATAACAGCCTTTTCAGCTCAACCGGTTGATATCACTCTTTCAACCTGGCGTGTCTTATATCCAAAATTATTTATGGTGCAGGCATATGCGGATTCACTGATTACAGACACAGAATTTGTGACTATAGGAGCAATCCACCCTTTAATAAATGTGGGTTTCTTTATTGTTTTTTTATTGGCCCTAACTGTTTTTGTTTTTAACAAAAAATCAATATAATAAGCGAGTTCTGATTATATGAAAAATTTAGCCCTTATTCGAATAGCAGTCTGTACAACAATTCTACTGATTGTTTTCATTTCCACAAGTGTGTTCGCAGAAACCTTTTTTAGCGGAACAATAGACCGAAATGCCACTTGGGACATAGCCGGATCTCCTTATATTCTACAGGGAAATGTGACTATTGGAAAAGAAAGATACATAGACAAAAATAAAAATGGACGTTGGGATTCTTCTCCTGAAAAATTTTCTGACTTCGGATATGATAAAATACCCGGTACTGGGATTCTGGAGAAGGAAACAGCAGATATGATCATGGAGAGCCCTTTGAAGACGAATATCGTAATGGCATATGGGATAGATATGAGCCCCTTGAGGATATAAACAAAAACAACCATTATGATGAACCTTTTACCCTGACCATTAATCCTGGTGTGGAAATTCGGCCCTTCTATGGGAATTGGAGCATCATTGTTGATGGAACACTAAAGGCTTCCGGAGTTTCTTTTAAAATGTCTTCTTCATATCAAATCCATTTAAAAACACAAAACGGCGGCCAATCTGATTTTATCAACTGTAAGTTTATTTCCAACACTATACACTGGTCTCCTGGCAGCAGCGGTTCCATAAAAGACTGTTCAGGCACGCCTAAGACAATTATTGAGAGCTCAGACGTAATTGTGTTTAAAAATGCGTTTTAAGCAGGAGTTCTTATGATTGATCATTCTTGAATCCATGAAAATGGAAAGAGGGGTGGCCTCTCCCTGTGACGGTGAAATAGCTCAGCTTCTGGTGAACATCGGTCAGGTTGTTGAGTCAGAAGATTTATTGGTGAAGTTTGTCATATAAACAAATATTACACTATTAATCTATGACCGCAAATGGCCGTTGGCCTAAATTTTGCTATGCCGCTTTGAATAGTGCAGATATTTTCTCAGGCAAATCATGCATACTGATTATTTTTTTTATTTCTCCAGATAGATTATC
>JAQICW010000189.1 GCA_027858355.1 Desulfobacula sp. | reverse complement strand
GATAATCTATCTGGAGAAATAAAAAAAATAATCAGTATGCATGATTTGCCTGAGAAAATATCTGCACTATTCAAAGCGGCATAGCAAAATTTAGGCCAACGGCCATTTGCGGTCATAGTTACGCATCCTAATATTGACATGTATTTAAGTTAAACATGTACGCCTTCTATACTTTTACGGTGTTTGTAAAATGTAATTTTCTAAATCATTATTATAAACAAGATACCCATGAACATACCAGCAATTATAAATAAATTCATAAAGATCGAAGTCGTTCTTTTCGCTGCCTTAGTTGCCATTACAAGAAAGCTATTGATATTGGATGTTAATAATGTTGCAGGGGATGTCTCAATTGGACTCGGGGTGGTTATATTTGCCCTTTCCGGAGGTTATTTCTTATTAAAAAAAAGAATCTTTTAAAAAAGAAAGAGCATCCCAAATAGTGAATTAAAAAAAAAAGGAAAACTATGTACCGGTATAAACGCATTCTAATAGCCATGGATTTGACGGAAAATGATTCTACATTGATAAAGTATGCAGCAATGTTAAGTAAGATGGCAGAATCTGAAAAAGTATATTTTTGCCATGTTGCCAAAAGTCTGGATATGCCTGAGGCTTTATACAAAAAGTATCCTGAGTTGATAGAACCACTTGACGAGTCGATTGAAGAACAGTTGAAAGAGAATCTTGCCAGGTTTTTTGACGGTCATTCCAGTACACAACATGAAATTGATGTTGTTGAGGGCAATATCTTGTTTGAGCTGCTAAAGCATATAAAAAGGAAACAAATTGATCTTGTCCTTATCGGTAAGAAGATGGGCAAAACTCACAGCAGTAAACTGGCTGAAAAACTCTGTCGCAAAGCTCCCTGTTCCGTTCTTATCATTCCTGAAAATGCAAAAATTCAACTTTCCGGCATTTTAGTGCCCATCGATTTTTCAGATAATTCAGCCGATGCAATGGATATTGCCTTGAGTTTCGGTTCGGCAGCAGGTTTAGAAAAAATTGATTGTGTGAATGTGTTTAAGCTGCCGATCGGATATTATAAAACAGGTAAAACCGAAGCGCAATTTACCGAGATTGTTAAAAAGAATGCAAAAAAAACATATCAGGATTTCATACAAAAAATAGATAAAAGAGGCGTACAGGTAAATGATATATACACCTTTTCTTCAGACACAATAGAAGGGATAGAGCATACTATTTCCATGAATCCATATGATTTAATCGTACTGGGCGCACAAGGTCGAAGGGCCGGCGCTGCCATTTTATTGGGCAGTGTGACAGAGCAGTTGATCTGGTCTGCCACAATACCGATTTTAGCTGCAAAGCAAAAAGGCGCGGGAATGAACCTTCTTGATGCAATACTTCAACTATAGTTAACTCATGACTGCTGAGCTGAGATGTTCTTTTTCTGCCGGATCCATTTATCTGCCTCAACAGCAATCACAATGGTAATGGTCACTGACAAAATTTCCACCCAGCCCATAAAAGAGATCGCTTCGGTTCGAAAAATCCATTGGAGAGCCGGAACATAAATTACGGCAAGTTGAGCGAAAAACGCCGCACATAAACTTACCAATAAAAATGGGTTATTAACCAGGCTCATTTTAAAGATAGACTCTGTTTCCGAACGGCAGTTCAATGCCTGATAAAATTGAAAAAAGACCATTGTCGTTAATGCTGCAGTGCGGGCATTTTCTAATGAAACTCCGGCTTCCAATCTAGTGATAAACACAAATAATGTCCCCAGGGCCATAACAATGCCCATTAAAAGGCTCCTTTGAATTAGCAGGGGTGACATGATGCTCTCTTTCGGATTTCGTGGTTTCCTTTTCATAATTCCTTTTTCAGCCGGTTCAAAAACAAGGGCAATATCCTGAAAACCATTTGTTACCAGGTTCAACCATAATATTTGAGCCGCAATATAAGGAATGGGTAATCCCATGGTAATAGTGACCAGGATAGCTATCAATTCTCCCAAGCCACACGAGACTAAAAATAGGACCACCTTTTTAATATTGTCGTATACAACTCGTCCTTCTTCAACTGCCCCGACAATGGTTGCAAAATTATCATCGGTTAAAATCATGTCTGATGCTTCTTTTGCCACATCTGTACCTGTCCGCCCCATTGCAATCCCAATATGTGCCATTTTAAGTGCAGGTGCATCATTTACACCATCTCCGGTGACTGCAACAACCTCTCCCTGATTTACCAGCTGCCTGGTAATCATAAGTTTATGTTGAGGAGATACACGGGCAAAAATAGAAGTATTCCTTGCCTTTTCTCCTATTTGTGTTTCATTCATCTCCTCAATTTCTTTACCGGTGCAGACCGCATACCCTGTATCATCTCCAATTCCTAATTTCTTGGATATGGCAACAGCGGTAATGGCATGGTCACCGGTGATCATAATCGTGCGTATCCCGGCAGTTTTACATTCTTCAACAGCCTTAACCGCTTCTGGTCTCGGTGGGTCAATCAGTCCCTGAAGCCCGGCAAAAATAAACCCCTTACCTAATTTTGACGACTCAATCTCTATTGTTGCATCGTCAATGTCTTTATACGCCATACCCAGGACTCTCAATCCCTCAGAAGCGAAAAAATTGGCGGTTCTCACAATTTCTTCTCGATCGAAAGGCGTTTTCACCAGGCTGTCTTCGCACATTTCGAGTATTTTTTCAGGGGAGCCTTTTAAAAATAGAGAAGCCCTTCCCTTTTGATTCGAATGCAGGGTTGCCATAAAGCCGCGCTCAGATTCAAATGGTAAAATGGATTTCTGGGGATACAATATCTTTTCATTTTCAATATCAAGCCCTCCCTTTATTGCAGAGACAATTAACGCCCCTTCTGTCGGATCTCCATCAACACGGAAAGAAGAATTTTCTTCAATTAGCATTGATTCATTACACAGAAGGCCAATTCTCAATATAGAGTCTAAACAATTATCGTTTTTTGCTGTTATCGGTTGCTTGTCAAGAAAAATTTCACCGGAAGGCGTATACCCCGACCCCTTCACATCATAAATCCGATGGCAATTAAAGATCATCTTTACTGTCATTTCATTTTTAGTGAGCGTCCCTGTCTTATCGGAACAAATCACCGTGGTGCTGCCTAGCGTTTCAATTGCAGATAATTTTCGGACAATTGCGTTTCTCCGGGACATTCGTGAAATACCAATCGACATTGCAATAGTAACGGCAACCGGCAGTCCTTCCGGAATAGCAGACACTGAAGTGGCAACGGCTATCATAAATATTTCTGAAAATTTAATTCCCATGGAAATCCCAACTCCCAGAACAAGCACTGAAAATCCAATGACAATGACAGCAATTAATTTAGCAAATTTTTCTAATTTGTTCTGAAGCGGTGTTTTGCTTGATACAACAGTCTCAACATCTTTTGCGATTTGCCCTAAAATTGTATTATTCCCGGTTTCCACAACAACACCTCTGCCCCGGCCACTGACGACAATGGTTCCCATAAAACCCATATTTTTTTGATCACCAGGTGTTAAATTATTGCTGGAAACAGCTGTTGTAATTTTTTCTGCCGGGACAGATTCACCGGTTAGTGCGGCTTCGTCTACCTTCAGCTCTATGGTCTTAAATAATCTGATATCGGCAGGAATGCGGACACCAGACGTTAATAATACAATATCACCGGGTACAAGGTCTTCACTTTTTATTTCTTTTTCTTTCCCGTCACGGATAACTTTGGCCATGGGAAGAACCATATTTTCAAGTGCCCGCATGCTTTCTTCCGCTTTAAATTCCTGGACATACCCAATGATTGCATTGAGGATGACGACAGCTAAAATCACACCGGTATCAATGTATTCATGAAGAAAAATCGTTACGATGGCTGCAACAAGAAGGATAAAAATAAGCGGGCTATAAAATTGATGCAAAAAAATCTTAATTTTGCTGACTTTATCTTTTCGTGCGAATACATTGGGACCGTATTCTAATAATCGTTTTTGTGCCGTATCCTGCAGCAGTCCATTGCCCGTTGTCTGTAATTTATCAAAGGCTTCTTTTGCCTCGAGTTTATACCAGCTTATCATTTTCCCCCTGTGTTTAATTTCTTCTCATTTTAATAACCGATTTAATTCATTTAAAATCACATGAGATCAGATCCTGATTGCATTTAATCTAATCCTCATGGACAAAGCCAAAGCGCGGCATTTTTAAGATCCTGAAATAAAATTGAACACACCGGCCCCTTAAACAGGCGGGACAGCATGCTACTTTCTGCACTGGATCTTCCTAGGGCAACCGCCGCATAGGTTTCTTTTTCAATAATTTTCAGGATTTGTTTTGCTGGATTTCCAGATTCTATTTTGCGTGCCCGGATCATATCGGCGGGCAAGCCATGGTTGAACAGGGTCGCTTTATATTGATCCATTACTGAAACTTGTTTGGCGATGGTGTCTGGGACTAAAATGTCCACCCGGTGCTTTTTTTCAAATCCTGTAATAAAACCGATATGATCAGCCATTTGAAAAGAGGCTGCAGATCCGTCAGCATAAAACAAAACATTTTTGCGGGAAGAATTTGATGATCGACATAACCAAAAGGGAAAGGTAAATGTTTCATTAAAGATGTTGCGGCTGGTACTGTCTTCAAATATTTCTTCCAGCATTGAAAGGCCCCGGCTGCCCAATACCATTGCATCATAGCCGCCTTTTTCCCCTTCCTGGATAATATCTGCAGTTTTAGAAAAAATCTGGGGCTGGATTTTTTGAATCAGGTTTTCCTTAAGAAATCCCAATCCACAGGCTACCTGACCCGCCTGGTTTAGTGCCAGTTTGCCTTTGGCAAGAATTTTTCTGTGCTGTTCTTTCTGCCTTGAATCGGCTTCAAGGCTTCGTTCATTTTCAAAAACAGCAGGTGGTTTCGGGACTGAATAAAACAATGTAGATTTAATATTCTGTTTGTCTGAAAAAAAATCAGCAACAAACCGAACACCAGACATGGCACTTTTCTGATCTGAAACAGCAATTAAAAAATGTCTATCCATGGTACTCTCCTCTGATGCTTAATAGGGCGGTATTAGATGTTTTTTTAAACCTGCTGAGTCTTTTAACCCCGATATTTCATGAAAATTGAATGTTTTCCGGGAAATTGTTCAAGTTTACACCAGGTTAATTTCAATTCTCCGCTAACTTGCTGGTTTTTTAGTTTTTTTATACTTTGACCTGGGGTGATTTTTATTACGACCGGGATGGCAGGAAGGACAACTCATGTTTGTACTGACTTCCCGAATATATTTTCCATCATTGTATGCAGGGTTTGTTTTCTCTGGGGTAAGGCCTTTTATGTGGCACTGCCCGCATTTTGTCTGCTTTTCAGTATAGGCTGTCTTGTTGAAATTACGACCTTCAAGCTGTGCATTCCAGATCTCTGCGGCTTTGATTGCAACATCGGCTGTGATTCGGTCACATCTCTCCCTACGTTCGTCGGTGTCTTTGGAAAATCCGGTTGCTTTTACCCATGTATCTACAGAGGCATGGCACTCAGGAAGAACCGCCTTTGTTTGGGGCACCATGTAATCCTTAAAATTACTCACAGACGGAACATATATGGGAAGCATTGCCTGGGAGTACCAGCGGTGAAGTTCTTTCTGCATTTCATCTGCAACTTTGGCATCAAAAAACAGATGGAATGCATATGCAGCACCTAACAGGGAACCACATAAAGACCCCGAATCAGCAACCCCGCTTTTACCGGCTCGCATGATTTCAATGGGAAAAGAATCATAGGGTGCCCCCATCTGAGTAAAGATTGGTTTCACAAGGCCTTTAAACGTGCCGTGACAGCACCCCAGACTCCTTTCTTTGTACCCCTCGTAAGCGATTTTGGCGGCCTGTTCAATATTGATTTTTTGGGGTTGTTTCCAGTTAAGCGGTTCAGTTGAATTCGTTGCCGCATAAGACGGCCTTGTGCCAACACGACTGAAGAAGAGCCCGGCAATTGTTCCAATTCCAGCACTTAATAATTCTCTTCGTTGTAATTTCATAATTGTTCCTCCCTTAAAAAGATTGCTATTCATCTATTGTTTTAACATTTTATTGTATTGCCATATGGCAATCGGCCTGGGGTAAATCCCATGGCAGAAGTGGGCGATCTTTAACTACAAGAGATATTTTTTTTGTTTGATTCTCTCTAAAAATAGTCAGATCTACTGTATCTCCTACCTTTAGGTTTTGCAGGAACTCAACGTAAACTTCCTGCTGATTTAAACTTTTTTTATTGATTGCAGTAATGATATCACCGCCGAATAAAAAGTCTTCCCCGGCAATTTTGATGGGAAGCGACCCACCAAGCAAACCTTCTTTTTCTGCAGGACTTCCAGTCTCTACCATTTCCACCAAGAAACCGCTTTTCAGGTTAAAATTGAAAATTGAGCCCAGTTCTTCTTTTTTTATCAGCTGACCACGAATCCCTATCCAAGGACGTATAATCCGTCCATTTTTAAGTAATTGTGGGAGAACCTCGTTAACGATGGTTGCAGGCAGGGCAAATCCCATATTTTCAGCATCAAGAAGCACCGATGTGTTGATCCCAACCACCCCACCGCACATATTTAAAAGTGGTCCGCCGGAATTACCGGGATTAATGGCTGCGTCCGTTTGGATCATTGGTATTGTCATACTCATGGGGGATATTGGCAGCACACGGTCTACACCTGAAACAATACCCCTTGTAAGTGTTCTTTCAAATCCCATGGGATTCCCCACAGCCAACACATCGTCACCAACATCCGGCAGCTTATCGACGACCAGGGAAAGTTCAGGCAATGCATTTTCAGTGTCAATCTTCAAAACAGCCAGATCCATAATTGGATCAGCACCGATTAGCCGTGCTTGAAAAACCTGGTTGTCGGCCATTGATACAGAAATTGCCTGTTTTCCAAAAACGACATGTGAATTAGTAAGAATCAATCCGTCTTTTCTTATAATAAAACCAGATCCCATTGATACACTGATCCGATTCTGCAAAGAAAATGGATTCAGACTGACTGCTGTGATAAGAACCACGCTTTGGGCAGCACGGTTAAAAATTTTAGATGCTGGTTCGTTGCAATTGACAGAGTTTGCTGCCGCCGGATTTACAACAATCGCTGCGAGCAACATCAATGAAAATATAATGATCGAAAACTTTTTCATTTTTTTTAAAAATGTCCTTTTTTTATGAGTTTTATTGATCCCTATTCAAACGATTCGTTATCCATTGCTCGGAAACATAAAAATTCTTCAATCAATTGTTATAAAAACAGAATTATTTTAAGCCCATTAAAAAAGGACAGTTCTATTTTTGTTAAGGTTTTTATTAGATAATCATTTTTGCCCAAAAATAACCGATGATGCATGATGTAATAACTGAGATCAGGCCGGGCAACATGAAACTGTGATTCAAAAGATACTTACCGATTTTGGTCGTACCGGACCGGTCAAAATTCATAGCAGCTATGTCACTGGGGTAGTTGGGAATAAAGAAATAACCATACACAGACGGTAAAATTCCCACAAGTACTGATACCGGGATACCAAGGGCAAATCCAAGGGGCATAACCGCAAGCACGGTACCGCCCTGGGTGTTGATTAAGACTGATACGCCGAACAGGGCGAAAGCAAATGCCCATGGTGAGGTTTGAACCATGGCATTGATCGATTCTTTCATGGTGCTAATGTAGGTTGCAAAATAGGTATCGGATAACCATGCAATGCCATAGATGGCAACAACGGCTACCATGCCTGCCTGGAAGACTGATCCCTGGACGACATTGGTTGGTTTGACCCGACAGATGAGCAGAATCAAGCCGCCGGTGAGCAGCATCACTATTTGAATGACAAGGCTCATATCAATGGTTTTAGCCGGTTGGCCAAAGGCCGGGAGCATACCAGGAAATATGGCGAATATGCCGATGAGTATGAGTGCGCAGGAGAATAGGAAAACAGACAGCCTTGCTGACTTTGGTAATTTTTTTTCAAGAGAAGTGATTGTTTCGCCGAACATATATTGCTTGATTTCAGGATCAGCAAGCCTTGCCTGATATTGGGAATCCTCAGCAAGATCTTTTCCCCGGCGGCTGGAATATAATGCAGCAAAAAATATCCCAATAATGCAGGCCGGCCATGTTACGGCAAGAACCTGCAGAATAGAAACACCTGCATTATGCTTTGCGGACATGGTAACGAATGCGACCACGGCAGCCGCTATGGGAGAGCAGGTAATACCCACCTGGGATGCAATGGAAGATACTGCCACAGGTCGCTCCGGCCGGATACCGTTTTTAAGTGAAATGTCGGCAATGATCGGCATTAAAGTGTAGACCACATGTCCAGTACCGCAGAGAACCGTCAGAAAAAAAGTGCAGTATGGTGCCAGGAAAGTTATTCGTGCCGGATGCTTGCGTAGAAACCGCTCAGCGATTTGGATGAGAAAATCCATTCCACCGGCTGCTTGCAGGATACCAGCCGTTGTGACAGCTGCAATGATAATGTAAATAACGGTTGTAGGAGGCGAACCTGGTTTCATTTGAAATATGAAAACCAGAATGGCAAGACCTATGCCGGAAACGACACCAAGAGCGACACCGCCTCGCCGCGCACCAAAATATAGACAGGCCAGGACAATGAGCAGTTGAATTATTGGGAGCATGCATTTACCTCCTTAAAGAAAATTATTTTAAATTTCACTCAATAAAAAAAAGTATCCGCTTTTTAAAATTACCGGGCAACATCTTCATTCCTCCCCTGAAACACTTTTCTTTTCCAAAAAGAAGGCTGTGGCCGGTTTATATGAAGAGCGCGCTTCAGAGCTCCGAAAGTATTTTTTGTACAGCGATGTCTCCTCATCAATCATTAGTCTTTATCCGCATACTCAACAACGGAATGGGGCAACGACGAAACATTTTTTGGGCAGTGGACCCGAAAAGAACCTCTTCCAGATCAGTTTGGCCTTTTGTTCCCATAACGAGGATGTCTGCTTTCTCTTCTTCGATCGCGGTCAGAATTTCCCGGAACGGAACACCGGTTTTGAAAACCATCCTGTACAAATTCGGATCACGTTTTGATTCCGCAAGGACCTTTGCAATTTCTTCGGATCGATATTCCCTGGTTTCCTGAATATATTTTTTAATGGTGATTTTGTCTGTGTGTTGTGTGACTTTTTCAATCATGTCCAGATCCCGCTGGTTGATGATATTAATGATAACCAACTCGGCTTCAACACTCTCTGCCATGTC
>JAQICW010000174.1 GCA_027858355.1 Desulfobacula sp. | reverse complement strand
ACAGCAGATGATTTTTTACAATTCTGATACGCTATTGAGAAAAAAATGCTGAGAAAAATCCAAAAAATTGTGCGCGCGAGACAGCAAAGCTTTTTAAAATATTTCATGCGTCAGTCGTGTTAAATGTAGTGATTAAAAATAAATCAAAAATAATGCTTGATTTCTTCCTGGTGCTCTTTATGACCCACAGCAGCTATCACAAGCCATTCTTTCACAGTAATTTTTAATATTTACAATACAGGATGGAATGGCGATATGGACTTGCAGCCCATAAGGTAATTGCCCTGGAGGCAGGATGGCAGGAGCAACGATTTCACAAAGTCTTGATTTTTACTTTAAAAACGCTTTGGTTTTATTATGGATTATTGTATCCTGTTCAAAATCAAGGATTTTATTATGGATATAAAAGACTTTGTGATTGACAGTCACGCACATTGCGGCATCCTGGACCGTACTTTTGATCAGTCTTTTGAAGCATATTTTTCATATGTTGAAAAAACCCAGATCAAACAGGTTGTAATGTTTCCTCCTGTCATGGAAATTTATAACCGGTACGATTTTCAATTCAAAGATACAGGCCAATGGCAGAAAAAAAGAAAACAGGCCAATGAGTATCTTTTGGGAATTGGGAATAAAGATCTTTTGGTCATACCATACTTTTTCATCTGGAATGATTTTCAGGTCCGGCAGCTGACCCCTAAACACAAAGGCATAAAATGGCATCGGCACTCCAACGAGCCTTTATACAACTATGATTCAACCGAATGCAGGAATGCTATTGCTGAGATAAAAAAGCGGAACATGCCCGTTGTTCTTGAAGAGGAGTTAAAAAACACTATCCTGTTTATTGAAAAACTGGCTCCTGGAGTAAGGGTAATCATACCCCATTTGGGGGGACTGAACGGCGGGTACACGGCAATAAAAAATTATGGCCTGTGGGATAACCCGGATGTTTATACAGATACTGCACTTGTATCATCCTTTGAAATATCGGATTATATTGAAACTTACGGCCACGAGCGAATAATGTTTGGATCAGACTTTCCATTCGGAGATCCTGAATCAGAACTGAATAAAATTTACAGATTGAATATTAATAATAGCATGAGAAAAGCAGTGCTTTGCGACAATATCACAAGCCTGCTCGCAGACAGTAATGTTTGATCCCTGGGAGAATCCATGCAACAACCTTCCATGAATGTAACTTTTATCAACCTTAAATATTCAGGGACCTCTTTATTTTCCAGCACCTGGATAATTTTCTTTATTTTTAAATCAAACTCCAGGGGTTGCTCCTGCCCGCCCAATTGTTTTTTTAACCGTGCAAGGGTTGTTTCCAGGCATTGGACACTTTTTTTGCAACTGTAATACCGATTATTCCAGGCATTTTAATATCAAGAAATTCAATGTCCGGCTTTCCAAGTTCTATGAGTGACAAAGCTTCAATTTCGTTTTGAGCCTGCCCCAGAATTTTCAATTCAGGCCACAGCCTTTCCAATAATAAGCATAGGCCCATCCTTATTTTATATATTTCAAGATATTGGCGGGTAAGATCCAGTTCCTGGGTAAGTGTTATCATTTCCTGCCGGGTTCTTTGCAAAAAATGATCTGGCAGATTCCGGTATAGGCATCACCCTTTATGACAACCTGTTTAAAGATTATTCCGTCACTGGTAAATCGACGATTTCCATTATGTGCCTGTCCGATTATATAGAGGTCATGGAAATCGGTACCCCCTTAACCAATATGTTTTTTACCAGCAATCCCCAAGGCGCCATTTACGGGTTTGACCGGGACATGCCCCATTTAGAGGCGAAAACACCCATTAAAGGGCTCTAATTTAGGAGATGTTTACATATCTCACTAATTGAGTTATTATAATAATCATGTCAGAATATAAATATACGGCATATTTTGAAAATGAAGTGTTACGGAAACGGCCTTATTTGCAAAAAGAATGGTGCATAAAGGTGATAGAAAATCCTATCAAAGTTGAACGCCAAGAATATAACAGGTTTCGATTTTGGGGAGAAATTCAAGAATTAGGTGGACGTATTTTGAGAGTAATAACTCTTGATGATCAAATGACCATTCATAATGCCTTTCCTGATAGGAGGTTCAAACCATGAAACTAAACTATTATCCTGAGACAGATTCACTTTATATCGACCTATCTTCCAAACCAAGTACGCAAAGTGTAGAAATCTCAGAAGGTATCGTCTTGGACTATGATGAAATTGGTCATATAACTGGTATTGATATTGATAATGCAAGTCATAAAATCGACCTCAAAGAAATCATTCTGAATAAAGTTCCCGCACAGGTTCAGTCAATTAAGGCATAATCCGTTGGAAAAGTAGAGACAGGAGCAACAAGACACTTTTTTTGCCACGTCAATACCGGTTATTCCAGGCATTTTAATATCAAGAAATGCAATGTCCGGCTTTCCAAGTTCTATGAGTGACAAAGCTTCAATTTCGTTACTATACTTTTGTTTATGAAATAGAATAGGAAGACGCTTTTTGAAATAGAATAGGAAGATGCTTTTTGTTAATAGAAGTAGGTAAAAGCTGAAATATGTACTCATCTCGGCAGGGGCACAACATGTTGTGCCCCTGCCGAGATGAATTAAAAGATTACTGAAATGAAAAACAGACATTA
>JAQICW010000252.1 GCA_027858355.1 Desulfobacula sp. | reverse complement strand
AATTCAAAATTTGTATTTGCAATAGATGGGATTTTTCTTTACCTTGAAAGCTATTTCTGGATGATTTCACTTTTTCTTATTGTCCGGCAGAGCTATTGGAAACTCGGGCTGCTGGTTATTTTTCTCATGGTGCTTTTTGGTGCCGTTTTTGTGATCATAAAAAACAGTATTGACCGGCTGCCCGCCAACAAAATGTACATTGCAGCTGTTTGCCTCTATAGTCTTTCCTGGATTTTAAGGGGTGTATTGTCTGAGAGGCTGGATACTTCTATGCTTATTCTTTTACTGGCAGTCATCACCTTTTGCACCTCAATATTCAGACTTGCCTTTAATAAACGGTTTTTTGATATAGCAAAAGCCACAACCGCCCATGAATATATCTTTGTCAAAAGCTATTTTTCTCAATTTTTTCTGGCTGTTTTTGCCCTGGTGGGTTTTATTTTTCTATTATTAAAGCCTGGAGATGTGCTTGAACAGATCTCCATTGTCTATCTGACAGCTGCTCTTATCTCATTTGTATATTTTTTTTACAATTGGGAAAAAATGCCTAATGCCTAATGCCTGATGCCTAATGCCTGATGCTTGATGCCTGAGTCAGAAATCATTTTTTCCATTAAAATTAACTTGGATTTTGCGGTGTTTGCACCGTGTGGAATCACATATTAAAATATGTTGTAAGGTTTTTGCCTAACACCAGACTAAGCCATATAAAATAGGCTCAATTTTAAACATAAATTTAAAAGGAAAATAGATGAAAGTTTCAGACTTGCTCGTTAAGGCCCTTGAGAACGAAGGTGTTAAGTATATTTTCGGCATTCCAGGAGAAGAAAATCTGGACTTCCTGGAATCCTTGAAAAATTCAAATATTCAATTAATCCTGACCCGTCATGAACAATCTGCCGGTTTTATGGCGGCCACCTATGGAAGATTAACCCATACAACCGGGGTCTGTTTATCAACTTTAGGCCCCGGAGCCACCAATCTTGTTACGGCTGTTGCCTATGCCCAGCTTGGGGGTATGCCGCTGCTTGTTATAACGGGCCAGAAACCCATAAAAAAATCGAAACAGGGAAGATTTCAGATCATTGATGTTGTTGCCATGATGAAACCCATAACAAAATACAGCAAATCCATTGTGAACGGGGATGTCATGCCTTCCATGGTAAGGGAAGCCTTTCGGCTCTCCCTTGAAGAAAGACCCGGAGCAGTCCATCTCGAACTGGCGGAAGATATTGCAAAGGAGGAGACCGACGCATCTCCTTTCACAATTCACCCCAAAGGGCGGCCAGTGGCAACACGTGGTGTCATTTACGAAGCAGTTGAATTAATTGAATCCGCAAAAAGACCCCTTATCCTTATTGGTGCGGGAGGCACCCGTCATGATTGTGTAGATGCTTTTTCAGCTTTTATTGGAAAAACAGGGATACCATTTTTTAATACCCAGATGGGTAAGGGAATTGTGGATGAAAACAGTCCCTTATTTATAGGCACAGCAGCTTTATCAAACCATGATTTTCTCCATTGTGCTGTGGATAGATCTGATCTGATCATAAACTTTGGACATGATATTATTGAAAAACCCCCGTTTTTTATGCACAAAGACGGCCCAAAGGTTATCCATGTCAATCATTTCTTCTCCCGGGCAGATGATGTGTATTTCCCGCAACTGGATGTGGTGGGTGATCTTGCAGATAATGTGAATTTATTGACAAAAGGAATAAGCAAAAAAAAGCATTGGGACTTTTCCTATTTTATGAAAATGAAACGGCTCATTGAAGAAAAATTGGCTGTTGGTTCTCAAGATACTGCTTTCCCTTTGTTGCCCCAGCGGATTGTGGCTGATGTTCAAAAGGCAATGCCAAGAAATGGCATCGTTACCCTTGATAATGGGGTCTATAAAATATGGTTTGCAAGAAATTTCCGGGCATCCCTGCCCAACACGCTGCTTTTGGATAATGCCCTGGCAAGCATGGGAGCCGGATTTCCGTCTGCAATCGGCGCAAGACTGGTTCACCCTGACAGGAAAATAGTGGCTATCTGTGGTGACGGCGGCTTTATGATGAATTCCCAGGAACTGGAAACAGCCGTCCGGCTCAAACTTAATCTTGTGATCATTATTTTGAATGATGCAGCTTATGGCATGATTAAGTGGAAGCAGGAACAATTGGGCCTTGAAGTGCAAGGGCTGGAATTTACAAATCCGGATTTTGTATTATATGCGCAAAGTTATGGTGCAAGTGGCCATCGAATCACAAAGGCCAATCAATTCTACGAATGCCTGAAACAATGCCTTGAAAATCCAGGTGTTCACCTCATCGACCTGCCCATTGAGTACAAGGAAAATTCCAGGGTTTTGATTACGGACATTGAAAAAATTACCTGTGCACTTTAAATCATGAGGAGTAAACAAATGAGCCAATTAAATGTGGTTGCGGCTTTTGATAATAAAATCATAAAAACAATTGATATTGCATCATCAGCCCAGGTTGAAGCGGCAATAGAGATTGCCTTTTTGACACACAAAAACAGGGATCAAAGGTTGCCGGAATATAAGAGAATAAAGATCCTGCAAAAACTTATTCACCTTATGACTTCCCAAAAGGAGTCCATTATTGAAATAGCGGTTAAAGAAGGCGGAAAACCCTGGGTGGATACCCTGATTGAAGTTGACAGGGCCATACAGGGAGTTCATATTGCCATCAATGAAATTGAAAATTTATCCGGCCAAGAAATCCCCATGGGAATCACCAAAGGCTCCCAGAACAGGCTTGCCTTTACGACAATTGAGCCCAGAGGGGTTGTTCTGGCCATCAGTGCTTTTAACCATCCTGTTAATTTGATCGTCCATCAGGTAATCCCTGCCATTGCAGCAGGCTGCCCTGTAATCATCAAGCCTGCCAGCACCACGCCCTTGTCCTGCCTGAATTTCATTGATCTTTTATATCAGTCGGGATTGCCCAAAGCCTATTGCCAGGCATTGGTGTGCACAAGACAGGATGCTGAAAAACTGGTGTCAGACAAGAGAATATCCTTTTTAACCTTTATCGGGTCCGGAAAAGTGGGATGGCGACTGCGCTCCATGGTAGCACCCGGCGTACACTGCGTACTTGAGCATGGGGGTGCGGCTCCGGTAATTGTTGAAAAAGATGCAGACCTGGGCAAAATGATTCCTTCTCTTTTAAAAGGCGGCTATTACCACGCAGGACAAGTCTGTGTCTCTGTCCAACGGGTGTATGTTCATGAGTCCATACTGGATTTAGTACTGGAAAAATTTATACCACAAGTTAAGAACCTGATCGTGGGAGACCCTCTGGATAAAAACACACAAGTGGGTCCATTAATTTCCCCAAAAGAAGTAGACAGAGTAGAACAATGGGTAAATGAAGCAGCCCTGTCCGGCGGAGAAATACTCTGGGGCGGAAAACGGATATCCGACACCCTGTATGAACCGACCATTATCCTGAATCCTGACAAAGAAGCCAAAGTCTCTACACAGGAGATCTTTGGTCCCGTGGTCTGTTTTTACACCTACGCTTCCAGGGATGATGCCATTGACAGGGCCAATTCACTCCCCTATAGTTTTCAGGCAGCTGTTTTTACACAGGATATTCATACTGCCTTTGATACCGTACAAAAATTAAAGGCAGAGGCAGTCATGGTCAATGACCACACCGCATTCAGGGTTGACTGGATGCCCTTTGGCGGGTCTGAACAATCCGGATTGGGCACGGGAGGCATTGGATATTCCATAAAAGACATGACAAGAAAAAAACTTGCGGTTTTAAATTTATCTTAAAAAGGAGAATACAATCTATGCCAACAATTGTGATGCGCTGTCCTGTCTGTGGCTACACCACCACAGAGGAGATTGATTTTCATCATTGCCCGGTATGCAAAACTCCGGTTGAACTTTTCAAACCTGACACAAGTTTGAAAACCCGGGGCAACTGGGACACAAACACTATTTTGATGATAATGGAAATGGCCAGAACAGGGCGTTTAGCATTGGAGGGCAAAGGGACCTCACGATCATTCCTAAACCTTGATGATCTGATTTTTCTTCCGGCACAAATCGCTCACATGCCTCTTTTAGAAGATGAGGAAGTAAACTGCAGGGTAGTCCTTGGCAAAACTGCAAAAAAACCGATTATTGCAGACACACCCATTCTTAACGCCGGCATGTCTTTTGGTGCGCTGTCAAGGGAAGCAAAGATGGCTTTAGCCAAAGGAGCTGCCATGGTGGGGGGTGTGGCCAATTCAGGCGAAGGTGGCATGCTGGATGAAGAACGACAATTATCCGATAAAGTCACCTTACAATACTCCACTGGCAGGTTTGGCATATCTGATGACCGATTGAAAATGGCAGACATGATAGAAATAAAAATATCCCAGGGAGCAAAGCCCGGCATGGGGGGAAAACTACCCGGGGCTAAGGTGACCGACGAGATAGCCCGGATTCGGCAAATACCACCGGGACAAACAGCAGCATCACCGGCCCGGCATCCGGATATATCCTCGGCCAGGGACCTAGCTGATAAAATAAATCACCTGCGAGACATAACAGACGGCAGCCCCATTGCATTAAAATTGGTGGGCGGACATATTGAAAAAGATCTGACTGCTATATTTGATCAAGTGCACATACCGGATGTCCTGGTTATTGATGGTGCTGAAGGCGGAACAGGTGCTGCACCGATTTTTACCAAAGACCATGTCGGGCTGCCCCTGATATATTCGTTAACACGGGCTGCTCAATTCTTACAGAAAAACAATTTGCGTGATAAAGTTACCTTGATTGCCACAGGTGGTCTGCGCCATGGACTGGATGTGGCTAAAGCCATAGCTCTCGGGGCTGATGCCGTTTACATGGGCGGGGCACTGAAAATTGCACTTGGATGCAGGTATATCAGGGATTGCCATAAAGGCACCTGCCCTTTTGGTATTGCTACCCAGAACCCAATGCTTCGAACCCGCCTTAATGTTGATGAAAAAGCCATACATGTTGCCAATTTTATCCGTGCTGCAACCCATGAGATAAAGGCAATTGCCCGCATTTGCGGTAAAAATAATATCCATGAGATTAACAAAAATGATCTTATTGCCCTTACATCTGAGATGGCCCGCATTACAGGAGTTAATCTCGCTTAATAATATAGGAGAGTTATTATGAACCCATTATTTACTTCATCCCTTTCCGTGGTGTTTGTTTTTTGTGGCATTGCAGCTGCATTTATTATGCTTGAGCTGCGCGGCGCACCTAAAAACAGATCCATCAATCCAATGCTGATAAAGCTTCATAAAATTTTCGGATGGATATTTAGGCATCCTTCATTTTAACCCCAAAGTACTTTACACTTTTTTTAGGCAAACTGATTTTAGGCAAAGCTCAAGTGTTAAGTTACTGAGCTAATGTTCATAATTTTAAGTTAATGCAAT
>JAQICW010000108.1 GCA_027858355.1 Desulfobacula sp. | reverse complement strand
ATTGTGACTTCTAACAGGGGTGTTACCAGATACCCTGGAGGTCACGCGTAACATAGAGGTCACAAGTCACCTGGAGGTCACAAGTAAAAAAAATGAGGATAGGACTTATCGCCGGCGGCGGACAATTCCCACTTCTTTTTTCAAAGAAAGCATTAAAGAAAGGGTATAAAGTTTTTGCCATAGGATTTCATTCTGAAACAGATAAAATTCTCGCGAACCATGTTGAAGCGTTAAAATGGCTTTACCTTGGACAGGTTTCAAAACTGATCAAGTATTTCAAGCAGCACGATATTACACAGGCAGTTATGCTTGGCAGTATTAAAAAAACAAATATTTTTAAAGATGTCCGCCCTGATTTTAAAGCGATTTCCTTTATTGCTACAACCCCCAGAACCCATGACAATTCTGTTTTAATCTCCTTTGCCGACCTGCTTTTAAAAGAGGGAATAAAAATTTTGCCCTCCACATTTCTTCTCCCCGAACTGATCAGCCCCAGAGGATGTTGGACAAAAAGAAAACCAGATAAAACTGAAAAAAAAGACATATTACAAGGATGGGAAATAGCAAAAAAAATCGGAAACCTTGATATCGGCCAATGTATTGTCATCAGTAATGGAACGATTTTAGCTGTTGAAGCAATTGAAGGAACAGATGCCGCAATAAAAAGAGGCGGTTTGTTGTCTCATCAAAATGGTGCCGTGGTTATAAAGCTTTCCAAACCGACCCAGGACTTAAGGTTTGATCTGCCTTCTTCCGGCTGTGGGACCATCGAGACTATGCATGAATTCGGGGCAGGAGTTCTGGTACTTGAAGCTGAAAAATCCCTTTCATTTGACCGGGATGAAATGATAAGCCTTGCAAATAAATATAATATATCCGTTCTTGCCTATACAGACGATGATTTAACCTGAAGGTCACAAGTAACATAAAGGTCACACATTAAATGAATCTTCCTGTAAAATTAAGCCATATCATGGTTCTTACCGGTGAGCCATCCGGTGATCTGCATGCCGGGCATCTTGTCAGGGAAATCAAACGATTAAATAATCGTGTTTATTTTTCAGGTATAGGCGGAATCCATCTTGAAAACCAAAAGGTGGATCTTTTTTATAACATTTCAAAGCTTTCTGCAATGGGACTTACAGAAGTTCTTATGCAATTTGGACAAATAAAAAAAGCCTTTGATTTATTTAAAAAAAAACTTAAGGCAAATACGCCGGATCTAATTATTCTCGTGGATTACCCTGGGTTTAATTTAAAAGCTGCTCAGTTTGCCAAAGATCATTATAATATAAAAATCTTATATTATATTACCCCAAAAGTGTGGGATTGGAAAAAATCAAGACTTAAGAAGATAAAAAAATATATTGACCATGCAGCATTGATACTGCCTTTTGAAGAAAAAATCTATAAAAAGGCTAATATTCAATACACTTATGTTGGGAATCCTTTGTTGGATGAATATCCTGAAAATTTATCCAAACCCTTACTTCGATCACACCCTTTATTTTCAAACAATAAAGATTCCCTGATTATTAGCCTGCTTCCAGGATCCAGAAAAGCTGAAATAAAAAATCTGCTTGAAGTTATGGTCAAAGCAGCAGACCTTATTCATCAAAATAATAAAAAAACCTTTTTTATTATTTCTCAAGCGACTTCAATCAAAAGGGAGACCCTGGAAAAACTTTTAAAAAACTGTTCAAATAAACCTTTATTTCAAATCAATGAGGGCCCGGTTAAGGACATTTTTTTAAAATCAGACCTTGTCATTGCCGCTTCCGGAACAGTCACCCTGGAAGCGGCTCTGTGTTGTGTTCCAACGATTATTGTATACAAAATGTCCCCAATCAGTTATCGTATGGCAAAATTGCTTGTAAAAGTAAAGTATGCAGGACTTGCAAATTTAATTGTTAATGCCCAAGTTATGCCTGAATTATTGCAAAATGATGCAACACCTGAAAAAATAAGTGAAAAAGTATTATATATGCTGGATAATCTATTTTATTTTCAAAACCGATTAAAACTGGTCAGGAAATTACTTGGAAAAAAAGGGGCCTCAAAAAGGGCAGCCAATATTGCAATTTATATGCTGAAGAGATCAGAACTTTCATTGAAATTTGACAAATTACCTTAAATATTATTAGAGTGATTTAATAAAAATACCAATTATAATTATATTAACAAATTAAGGATTTTATTCTGCTTTGATGATTTTTGAATTGACTTTACTTATTATAGGTCTTTTATTATCCGGTTTTTTTTCTTCCTCTGAAACAGCACTTTTTTCAATCAGCAGAGTCAAGTCGCTTCATATTGCCAAAGACGGTTCAAACACCGGACTACTGATTTTGAAGATGAAAAGAGATTCCCATACACTTTTAACCACCATTTTGATCGGAAATAACCTTGTAAATATTGGTGCGTCTGCCATTGCAACGTCCATTGCCATCTCATACTTTAAATCCAATGCTGTGGGTATTGCGACCGGGATTATGACGATGCTCATTCTTATTTTCGGTGAAATTTTGCCTAAATCATTTGCTAATCACAATAATATCCTAGTTGCCAGAATTGTGATTTATCCAATATTCTGGTTTTCAAAATTGTTTTACCCTTTGATCTATATATTAAATTTTATACCCAGACTGCATGGTAAAATTAATACTTCCCATAGAACTGTGACTGAAGATGAATTGATGACCATGGTGGAAGTGGTGGAAGAAGAAGGGGAAATCAAAGAAGAAGAAAAAGAATATATTACCAATATCTTTGAGTTTGATGATACCTGTTGCTCTGAAATTATGACCCCAAGGGCAGATATGTTTGTGTTAGATGTATCCCAGGAAATGGACATTAAAAAAATCCTTAAAACAGGATTTTCCAGGATACCGGTTATTGAAGACAGTATTGATAATATTATTGGGATCTTGCATGTAAAGGATTTGTTTGCCAGTTTTCAAAAAGCCTGTGCATCTGAATCTGATATTCCTTTGGATGTTAAACAGATCATGAAAAAACCATATTTTATTCCTGAATCCAAAAAGCTGGATTCCCTGTTACAGGACTTTAAGCAGAAAAAAAATCATATTGCCATTGTCGTGGATGAGCATGGCGGTATCTCCGGCATTGTAACCCTTGAAGATGTTGTTGAAGAAATCATTGGTGAGATTATTGATGAAACCGATAGAATGACGCCTGATATTGTAAGACTTAAGGACAATAAGTGGCTGGTTGCAGGAAAGATTGACATTGATGATTTAAATAAAGAACTCGGAATTGAAATTCCTGAGTCAAACACATATGATACCTTTTCTGGTTTTTTCCTTGAACAGATCGGTCGAATTCCAAAGTCTGGAGAATCCATTATAATAAACAAATGGATGGCCACTGTTAAAGATATGGATGGAAACAGGATACAAAGCTTTATCATAAAAAAAGAACAATCTTGATATCGGTCATGATTGATTCAAATACACAGCTTTATTGTATTTTTGGAAACCCGGTCAGGCATTCCAAAAGCCCGGCAATTCACAATGCATGTTTTCAAAACCATCATATTAATGCGGTTTACCTTGCCTTTGAAATTAATGAGATTTCAAAAAGTGTCACATCATTGAAAACTTTAAAAATACAGGGCGCTTCTATTACAATGCCCTTTAAAGAATCCATAATGGATTATCTTGACTGGATTGATGATGACGCTTTGAACATAGGCGCGGTAAACACGGTTAAAAATAAAGATGGAAAACTTCTTGGATATAACACGGATCATCAGGCCGCAATTGTTCCCTTAAAACCCTTTGGTATAAAGGATAAAAAAGTCTGTCTCATTGGCGCTGGTGGAGCAGCCCAGGCTGTAGCATATGGTATACACAAGGAAAAAGGAAATCTTGTTATTATCAATAGGGATATTGACCGAGGGGAACGACTGGCTTTAAAGTATGATGCTGATTTCATTCATAGGACTGAAATAGATAAATTGGGTATGATCAAGGCAGATATTATCATCAACACCACCTCCATTGGTATGTACCCTGATATTGAAAATATAGCTTTTCCTATTCAATATATAGAATCGCATATGGTTGTAATGGATATTATTTATAACCCTTTGAAAACAAAACTATTATATGAAGCCAAACAAAAAGGATGTACAACCATTGATGGCCTGTCCATGTTTTTACATCAGGGTGAGGCTCAATTTAAATTATGGACAGGCATAACACCGGATATTAAACGGATGCGCCAGGCACTAATCAATGGAGACACTTAATTGAAAAAAATTACACCAAAAAAGATTAAAGACCAGGCTATCGTGATTCCGGGCTCAAAAAGCATTTCCCATCGTATGATGATTTGTACGTCCTTATCCAATGGAACATCAAATATTCAAAATCTTCTGCAAAGCGATGATATTAAATGTACCATTGATGCACTCAAACACATGGGGGCCGACATTGAGCCGGTTAAAGAAAGTCATTACAGGGTTGCAGGATTTGGAGGAAACCCTCACCCCTGTAATAAAGATATTTATCTTGGCAATTCAGGCACCTCCATGCGTCTTCTTACAGGAATTGCAGCATTAGGAACCACCGGTTATACCCTCACAGGTGACAAACGGATGTGTGAACGTCCCATGAAAGAGTTGCTTGATGCATTAACCTTGCTGGGTATTCATGCAAAGTCAAAAAACAAAAAAGGCAGTCCTCCGGTTTATATCCAGGGCGGTAACAGGGCAGGGGGGCTTGTTAAAATTGATTGTTCCAAAAGCAGCCAGTATTTATCCTCACTTTTAATGATGGGGGCATTGATGAAAAACGGGCTCGATATCAGACTTGACAGCCCACCTGTGTCATCACCCTATAT
>JAQICW010000086.1 GCA_027858355.1 Desulfobacula sp. | reverse complement strand
TTTTTTATCACATAAAAAAAGGCTCCTCAAATAACAATTTTATCAAGCACCTTTTATTGGTGGGTACTGGATTTAATGCTCAATCAATATCCGACTATATTGAAAACCATCCTGAATGTGGATTGCGGCTAACCGGGTTTCTAACAAACCAGGATGATGAAATCGGGAAAATGATTTCAAATAAAAAAATTTTGGGGAAAGCAGGTAATTTGAATACGATTGTTTCTGAATATTATACCGATTGTGTGTTATATGCTGGAGACAATGGATATACCAATTATCATGAGTCCATTATAAAGAGTTGTCGTATAATGGGCATTGATTTTGCTACAACAGAACTTGAACTCCATAATGAAGCAATAAATAATAAACATATTTTTTCAGAGCATATCGGTAATATTGAATTAAAGGTAATAAAATTTGTTTATATCAGCCCGCAGGCATCTTTCCTGAAGCGGGTGTTTGATTTTATCGTTTCTTCAATTATAATAGTGCTGTTTCTGCCAATTTGGGTTGTGATTCCAATCGTAATAAAATTAACATCACCAGGGCCTGTCTTCTTCCGGCAAGAGCGGATCGGTAAATATGGAAAGAAATTTATTTTATTTAAATTTCGTTCCATGGTGGTTGATGCAGAAAATATGCAGGAATCGCTGATTTATCTTAATGAAATGGATGGCCCGGCATTTAAAATAAAAAATGACCCTCGCCTGACAAGTGCCGGCAAATTCTTACGAAAAACAAGCCTTGATGAGTTACCCCAACTTTTCAATGTGATTAAAGGAGATATAAGCCTTGTGGGCCCAAGGCCGGCAATAGAAAATGAAGTTATTCATTATCGCCCCCAAGAAAGAAAGCGTCTTTCATTGATGCAGGGGATAACCTGTATTTGGCAGGTTAGTGGCAGAAACAAAATCAAATTTGACGAATGGATGAAACTGGATTTGATGTACGTTGACACTTGGTCAACAGCTCAAGATTTGAAAATTCTTTTTAAGACAATTCCAGCGGTTTTGCTGAAAAAAGGAGCAAGGTAGTGCATAAATATATTAAAATTTATATTTTTAAAGTTTTAAAGGTTTAAAAAATGGGATTTCTTAATAAACTATTGGGTTTTATACCCAAAAAAACAGAGAAAATTTATAAGAAAGGGATGCGTTTTTACAACAAACTGGAATATATTGAAGCAGTTGAATATTTTGAACAGGTGATTGCTGAAGAGGGTTTATCTAAATTCCTTGAATATAAGCTGGCCATTTTTTATTGCGGCCTGGCCTATAGAAATTTAGGTGGTGTTGAGTTTGCCAAAAATAATAATCAACAAGCAGTTTTTAATTTTAAAAGGGCGCTTAAATATAATCCTAAACATATTGATCTAAATTATTTTATTGGAATTTGTTTAAATAATATCGGTGATTTTCAAGGAGCGATGGAATCGTTTAAAATAATTTATGAAACTGAACCCTGGAATATTCCCAACAAATTAGCAATGGCCATTATCTTTCATAACCTGGAGATGTGGGACAATGCTGAAGCGATCCACAGGAACTTACTTGAAAAAAATCCAAATTTTGCAGATGTTCATTTTCATCTCGGTCTATCCCTTATGAGTCAGGGTAAAACATCCGAGGCTGTCGAATCCTTTAAAACTGCATTACTCATCAATCCTAATTATGTCGATGCCCAATTAAAATTGAGTCTAGCCCAGGCCTGTATGGGACGATATGAAGATGCCTTCACGAATTTGGCCGCTATTATTAAAAAAAAGCCTGGATATGCGGATGTCTACTATCTGATTGGTATAATAAAGGAAGAATGCAATGAGACTGAGGAAGCTATAAAATACCTGCAGCAGGCGATTCATATCAGCCCCAAATTTAAAAATGCCCTGGTTAAATTGATTATATGCAATTGTCAACTTGGCAAAATAGATGAAGCTGAAAAGCAAATTAAAGAAGCCCTTGAGTTTTATCCGGATGATACAAGATTCAATTCAGTTAAAAATGCGTTAAAGATTTTTGATCCCTCACTAAAATCGCTGAATGATATTCCAAAAGAGATTAAGTATATTCTTGGGAATGGTCTATCTATTGGGGAGGTAAGCAATGAATTCCATAAAGGTTTAGATATTATGCCAAATTTTTCGGAAATTATTGCGATGTTCAGCAGTTCAAAATATGCGGAAAAAGACCCACAGCTCTCAGATTTTTTAATTCGCATTATAACTGAGCAAATTAGTAAAAATCCAACCTACCCGGATCTTTATAATAGTCTGGGCTCACAATTACTATTCAGCAATAAAAGTATAGAAGCTGAAGAAGCTTTTGCCAAGGCAGTTGAACTGAATCCCGGATATATGACGGCTCGTATAAATTTATTTAAAACCCTTCAAAAAAATGGTAAACATGAAGAGGCGTATGAACATGGCAAAGTATTATTATCTGAAGATCTTCCTTTTCCGGATGTATATTATACACTATCCGAAGTGCTGATTGATCTAAAGCTATATGATGACGCTTTGATAAACGCACAAAGAGTCCTTAAATTACGACCTTCCATGAAAAATGCCAATTTACTGATTGCACGCATCCATGAAAGTCAGGGAAATTATGATTCAGCAATAAAAGCGATTAACAAATGCCTGAAGGGAGATGCAGATCCCAGACTGGCAGCAGATGCAAAAAAAATGTTGGGAAAATTACAAAAAAAGGTATGACCCGGTTTCTGCTTGGTTTTTTATAAATTAAGTAACAAATACACTGTAAAAACAATTAGTTCTCTTGATTATTTATTGTAATCGAAAGGACGGAGTTATATACTCATTCAATGCGTAAAATAATATTTTTTCTATTGGTTGTTATCGTTGCTTTATTGATACTTATATTTTTAAAGCTCTCAGATAATCTGATTTTTGATTACTCCCGTAAAGCTGCTCAAATTCTGGAAACAAAGAGAGGTTTGATACCGGGTGCGGAAATCCAGACTCTGAATTTTGCCGGTGCTGAATTAGAATCACTGAATACTATAGTTTGGCGGGATATCTCCTCACAAATAATTGTTAAAAGGGATAATAATTTTCTTTCGGGTCAAAATTTTACAATTGTTGTAAACAAACTGGAACTTATATTGACAAATCTGTTCGAAAAAAAATTCATGTTAATTGCCAACGGACTATCGATAAGCCCATCCGGTCAAACAACTCCCATAGATGGTAAGACAGGCAAGCACCAGGAAGGCTTGGAAAAAGGCAAACTTAAAATTATTTTTGACTTTGATTTTTTAAGTCCTGGTTCAGCACGTATCCAGATCAGTGAACTTATTAAAAAAATTGGTACAATTGTACATGATGGTAAAACTATCATCCCTTTAGATTTTTCCTGCATAAGTTCTTTTATCATTAATAACGAGCTGGTAAGGGCCATGATAACAACAAGGCGTGATAGTGAAGGCTATTATATACTTGTTGTGAACAAGGAATTTTTTAATACGATAGCATGGCTTATGGCAGACGACCTGACAGATGCTGAAACTACAGTGCTTTCAATGAATCCATTTAGAACACCAAAATTGTTAAGGATAATGAACGATGCCAAAAAAGAATCTGAAAAATATAAGGAAAACAAAGGTATTCCTGAGGATGCTTATCGTCATGTGTTATGGAGTTATCTGTTGACAATGGAATATGGATCTGCATTTTCAAAAAAAGTTACTGATGCTCATGAAGAAGGTGATAACACCAACACAGAAGCAGAACACCAGATGGACTATAATAATAATGCTGTCGGAAGGCAATACGCCCTTAATCAATATAAAAGAAACGAAATTCTCGAACGTCTCCTCCGAGATCCAAAGGTCATCAGATTGGCGCAATAATTTCAATATAAATTTCAAAATTATTCAGGATGAAACTTTGAAATTTTGCCTAATTTAAGATATTTTTATGGATTTTAAACATACTTTTGAATTTATTATTAACTCCTTTGAGAAAGAAAGCCTGACATATGCACTGATCGGTGGTTTTGCACTTGAGGCGGTGGGAGTGGTACGTGCCACAATGGATATTGATCTTTTAGTTCTGGCTTCCGATAAAAACAAAATCAAATCGATTATGCTTTCAAATGGATATAATCTCTTATTTGAAAGCAACGAAGTTATTAATTTCATAGGTGAAATTGACTCTTTGGGGAGAGTGGACTTCATTCTGGCCCATAGAAAATATACATTGGCCATGTTAAAGCGTGCTCAGAAAAAAAATATCCTACAGGGGAAAGCAACTATTCATGTGGTGGAACCCGAAGACTTAATTGGATTAAAAGTCCAGGCCATTGCAAATGACAAGTCACGACTAACTCAGGATTTAGTTGACATTCAAATGATCATAAAAAATAATTCTGAATCTCTGAATTTTAGCAGAATAAAAGAGTATTTTGAATTATTTGACAACCTTGACGACTATAACTCATTAATAAATGACTTGAAAAATGCTGACTGAAGAAGAAAAAAGAGAAATGATTCAGGATGCAGGCAGGATCAGTAGAAGAGATGACTTCAGGCGATCAAAAGAAACATTGGTCAATAGATATGTGTCATTGGATGCCTATATCCAATTTGTAGATGACATTCAAACAATCAACGGACCATTTACAATATCAAGAACTCCTACCCCGGAATATAATTACAAGCTGTAGCTTAAAGATATTAGCACAATGAATAATTCTTGGCAGAATTGGGCAGAATTGGGGTCAGGTCTCAACACTTGACAACAAATTCCTTTGATATGTTATGTTAAACGCATTAACACTCAAGGAGTCAAACGATGGCCCGTCCTCAAACGAGAGCCCGGTACCACCCGTAACGAGAAATCAAAACATATATTAAGGGGGCAGGGATGTCTATACGCCCTCAGGAGGTAATACGATGGATTTTTATACAACTGTGTTAAGAAAAAGTGGAGCATATTGGGTTGCCTTATGTTTAGAAAACGGAATTGTCGGACAGGGTCATACAAAGGGAAAGGCA
>JAQICW010000071.1 GCA_027858355.1 Desulfobacula sp. | reverse complement strand
CCGGAAAAATTTCGGGTTACAGGAGGGCATGTCTTTCATATAATCTCTCAGTCCGTCCAACACCCCTGTTTCCTCTTCATACACATACCGAAAAAATCCGGTTGAATCATGGTGAACTTCCACTGATCCCGGTGGTTTTGCCTGGTATTGTTTGGCGGCATCAATCAATGCTTCCGCTCCCGCCAGATCAAAGTGGCCCTTGGGGGACATGCCGCTTAGGATACCGCCGCCGCCCACGGCAATGTTGCAGTTCTTGTGGGCAAAAAGTATGGTGAGGCTGATGCCCTGGTATCCGCCTTGGATTATTTCTAAACTTCGAATTTTTGTTTATATTTTTCATCATTTGTTGTATTTTTTCAACAAATCATCTATGCTATACAATCATAGTTAATTTTCAAGTTAGTTATATTGAAAATCTTACCATTATTATGGGTTATAATATGGCACAATCATCACCATATGATTTTGATATTTATCAGCCTCGTAATCCCAAAGCAAGCGCTTACTATAAATGCGTTGAAAATCACTTTGAAGAATTAGAGCAAGCATGGGATGATATGTATAAATCCCGCTATGGCTATTGGCGGACATATGTCATGACTGTGATTTACAAATATCTGGACTGTGGGGACCTACATTTTGGGTTTGCCAGGGTGCGTTGCGAAGATTGTGGTCATGAATATTTATTGGCATTCTCGTGCTATTCATACTGCGCCTCCTTTGCCTCACATGAAGCATTTGTTGATAAAAGCCTTTTGCTGGAAGATTTTTTATCGTTTTTCTTCTTCAACCTCAAGCAAATATTTCCTGGATCTTCAAACAAATATTGGCCCTGATCATCGGCAAGGTGGCCCTTTACCCTGCCGATGATCCGCCACTTGGTTATTGTTCCTTGGTGAACGTTCTGTTTGCCAGCCAGTTCCTTGCGTGTCAGCATCCCCTTGTCCCGTAGTCGTTCATAACGACTTTTCAGGCCATATGCCCTCCATGTTTTGGAAATGCGATTCCCATGAAATGGTTTGCCTTTGCCTGATGTAAATCCGCTTTCATTGAGGATAGAAGCAACCTGGCAGTTGGTATGGTGCTCTAACAGCCGGTCGATTTCGGCCACAACTTTTGAATCGGTCGACCATTCCTGCCACGATGCCAACGGCCTGGGAACGTGTAGGGTCCTGGCAGTGCCACCCTTGAATCGTATATGTGCTGTGATGTCTTCCTTATTTTTGACAAGGGTGACATCTTCCAGAAGAAGGTTCGTCATTCTTTTCCGTTCCCGTTGAGGTGTGCCAGGATCGTTCCACAGCCTGGGGAAATTAGAGGCGAGTTCTCGAATCTTTTCTTGCATGTATTCATCCAGTACCTTGCTGTCTTGTTTCCTCAACCTTTTATACTGTTCCTCCGCCTCGGCCAAAGCGCGCAAGTTTTGATTCCAATCTGCTTCCAGGGCATCTGCCACCAGTCGATTGTCAGGATCAACCCGCAGATATCGGCGGCGAGCCAGTTCCACCTCATAGCGTGTCCGCTCTACGTGCTCTTGGCGAATGCGGTCAGCCTCCTTTGTACGTCGATTCAGTTCTTCCTGAACGGCCAAAGCCACATCAAGAGCTACGGGATTCATTGTTTCTATCAAAAGGGTACCAACGGCTTCATCAATACCGTCTCCAGGCATGCTTTGACATCTTGGCCCAGCCACATTGTCACCATGCCCCTTGCATGCATACTCAGGCCTCAGGCGACCCCGAGTTTTGCGGTAGCGTACGCTCATCCGCTTTCCGCAGATACCGCAAATGACCAGACCTTGAAGCAAAGCCCGGCCCTCTCGAGGCACTGAACGTTCGGAAGTACTCCTATTGTGGCTGTTAGCCTTGAGCCGTTTCTGATTCTCTTCATATTCTTCCCACGAGATATACCCTTCGTGGACATCCTTTATCAGCGCATGCCACTCATCTCGTGGAAGATCGCTGACAATTGGCCTTCCCTGGGCGTCTTTTCTTTTTTGGGTCCTTCGCCCGTACACATATGCCCCTGCATAACGGGGGTTGTGCAGGATATGATTGACACGGCTTACCTTCAAACTTGTCCATACAACGTCTCCTTTTGAAGGCCCATGATGCATCCGGTTTGGAAACTTGATCCCCTCTTCATGGAAGGTCCTTACCGTCCTGAACACCGTACCCACTCTACGGAAAGTGGAAAATAAGTGCCTGATGATCCCTTGAATCTGTTTGTCCGGATCCAGAACCACACGTTCTTTAAGATCATATACAAAACCCACCGGGAGCCTCAGTTTTAACTCTCCCCTGCTTGCTTTGTTCAACATACCGCCTATCAACCGGGCTCGAATAACATGCAGTTCCGCTTCACTCATGGTTCCCTTCAGCCCCAGGAGCAATCGATCGTTGAAATACGAAGGATTATAGATCCCTTCTTCATCCAAAATAAGCGTATCCGACACGGAGCAGATCTCCAAAAGGCGGTGCCAGTCGCTACAATTGCGGGCCAGTCTGGAGACCTCAAGACTCAGCACAATCCCGGCATGTCCCATCCCAACTTCGCCGACCAGCCTCTGAAATCCTGAACGGCCTGACCAGGCTCCTGATTGACCGAGATCCTCGTCTATGACCTCAATGGTTTCCGGCGGCCAACCCAGGGCTACTGCTCTCTGTTTCAGTGCATACTGGCGCTTGGTGCTCTCCTGGTTGTCCACAAGCTGTCGCAAGCTCGATTGACGGACATAGAGATATGCTTTTCGTTTTAGATGATCAATACTCACCTTTTGTTTTAACATGTCTCGCATATTCCATCTCCCCTTAGTTTCTCCAATGACATTGCAGCAAGGATATTGACCACTTCGCTTTGGATGCCTGTAAAATGTGTTTCTTTATTCTTGGGCGCATTCAAGCCGGCGCCACGCCCCTTCCTATATTCCCCAGTGGTTTCAACCGGTAAGGATAACCAGGTGTGCACCCAGGCATACATCCCTTCTGTCAGAAATACAGTCAGTTCCCTACTCATTGTTTTTTGTACCCCCTCACAGCGCAATTGCTCATAGCGGTCCATAAGTTTGCGGCCCCCTTCCTGGCCCGACCCCGGCCGATAGACCTTCACTGAAATTTTTTTTTGCCCTTCAATGCCCGCTCAATGGTTCGAGGATGAATCGTGACCCCAAAGTGTCCCTTTACCCTATCTGCCACTTCTACCATCGGCAAACCTCCTTCCTTGTCAAAAAGATCTTTAATAAAACTCAAAACTTCCCCCACTACCTTATGCCTTGTGCGGGGGCCTCGTTTTTTCGGGGTTAACCCCATCAAACCCTCCCGCTCCAAAGCATCTTTTGCCTTATAAAACGAAGGACGTGAAAAACCAAAGCTATGGGCCGCCTCTGTCACAGACCGCTTGTCTACACCAACCCTCCTGAGCATCTCATACTTGACCTGAACAAGATCCATTGGATCGAAAAACTCTTCCTCATGGAAAAGAGCGTCAGTTACAAGCTCAGGCTTGGGATTTAAACAGGATTGCTCCAGCAGCGCTTTTATCTTTTTATCCTTCCTCTTCTTCTCTGACATGATTTTCCTCCAAAAAGCCAATATGCATTGTTAACTAAATTATATACATATAAATACAGGTGTCAAGCATTTTGAAGTGTTTGTTATATAATATTCAACTGTTACAACAATATATCTGGCCTTATGGAAAATACATAAATCCCAATTCGGCATATTTTACTTTACACTTGCGGCATAATTTGCTTTACATCATCAGGAAACGCCCTTAAGCCCATCAATGAGATTCACTAACCGAACAAGATCCTCTGTGCGAAAATAAGATCGGCCTGCTGCAACAACCACAAAAGGGTCTTGTGATGCCGCATCGGTCCATTTTATGGGAACTGTGATGACCCGGTTCTTTTCATCATGAAGTTCGATGCATTCATTCCGCCAGCTGCGCCGATAGCCAAGCAAGCCGTACTTTTTATTATAGAGTGGATGGAAAGGATGAGTGATGCGCACCTTTTGCGGCAACTGGGTTATAAAAGGTGTAGTGCGGTGGTCTTGCCTTCTCCTGTAAACGTCGGCATTTTTGTCCATCTTGTCATCAGAAAAGGGTTGTAGAATATGGCGAATGGCTGCTTACCAATGTCTTGAAAGATGTTCCCCACCGGCAATAACCTGAAGGTCAGAAACTGGGTTTTCAGTATTCCCAAACGATTGCGGATCTATTTTCTCTATGACCGCAAATTACTGGCAAAGCTCAGCATCTGTGGATGGAAGGTGATCAGTGCCTATCTAAAATCAGCTGTTCCGTATGATGGTGCTGTTCCCGGAGCCAGCATTGCTGTGCAGACTTACCGTGATTTTCAAAATTTCAATCCTCATCTCCACGCCATAGTTTCTGACGGCTGTTTTATAGATGACGACAGTTTCCGAATGGCACCAGCATTCATGCTTGAAGACCTGGAAGAGGCCTTTCAGTATGAAGTATTGAAAATGCTCAAAAAAGAAGGAAAAATAAATGATGCTGTTATCGAAAACATGCTTTCCTGGCATCATACTGGTTTCCATGTATATATTGGTGACCGGATTTATCCAGATGACAAAGCTGGTCTTGGCAATCTGGCCAATTACATTATCCGAGCCTGTTTCTCCCAGGAAAGAATGATCTATATTCCAGCAGAAGAATCAACTGACGGTATTGCCAAAGTGGTTTATATCTCCAAGGACAGAAAGTCCCAGAAAGTTTTCAATGCTCTGGACTGGCTGGCTCAACTGGTGACTCACATTCCCAATAGATATGAACAAACGGTTCGCTATTACGGTTTCTATTCAAACAAATCAAGAGGTTTAAGAAAAAAGGCTGATGCTGATGATAATATCCCGGCTATTATACCCAATGAGCTATCTTCCAAAGAATTCCGGCAAAATTGGGCGCGGTTAATTCAGAAAGTGTATGAATTTGACCCTTTGATTTGCCCAAAATGTCAGGGGCCTATGAGAATTATCAGTTTTATTGAAGAAATCGAAATTATAACCTAAAGGTCACGCGTAGAAATAATTTTACGACACCTTGGGCTTTGGGATATACGCAATCATGACCCACCACAGCCTGATCCGGTTTATATCTCTGAATTGATTTACGATGATTCAGACTCCCAGGTTCCAGCATTTGACTATTGGAGTTGATTTTTTTTGAAATTGAATTGTGGAATTACTGGTGAATTATGCCCAAAATCATCCGAAATTTGATAATTTTTGATCTTTTTAAATAAAATCCCGACTATTTCCATCCCCCCACTTAATGCCTATGTTTTATTTCAGGAATGTTTTGACTCAACCAGGCACTGGCACAACATGTTGTGCCAGTGCCTGGTTGAGTGCATATTTCAACTCTTAAATAATTTTTCATACTTTTCTTGACTAAAAGCATCTTCCTATCTGTTGACTGTACATAGCGGATAAATGATTTCAGAAGGCAGTTCAGTTGAATCAACTCCATGCACAACAGTATTCTCAAGAAAACCGGCTTTATAAAAATGATGTAGGATATACACAAGAATATTCATCAACTGTTTAAAAGACAAACTACCTCTGAAATGGCACAATTCAGTATGATGGACTTGATCCTTTGTCTTTAAAGGCAACCTGACAAATCTTCTATTTTGCTTTCTTTCCTTACCAAAATATTCATCGGTACAAAACTTCCTGTAACTGATTTCAGGATATTTTATGATTTTTAAGATCTCCATCCGAAATAATTGATATGGTTGAATCTCCCTATGCGGTGCGGAATAACCTTCCGGTGAAAT
>JAQICW010000051.1 GCA_027858355.1 Desulfobacula sp. | reverse complement strand
TCAAGTAAGCATTCAGCTTCTCCTAAAAGGAAACAATCAATAAAAGGGGCAATGGGTTCAGGGTTTAAGAAACAGGCGACTCCCCCTGCAACCACCAGGGGGTGGGTGTGGTTTCGATCGGGCGATCGCAAGGGGATGCCTGCTTTTCCAAGGAGTTGAACAATGTGGATAAAGTCGTTTTCAAATGATATTGAAAACAGAATGATATCAAATTTATTAAGGGTTAAACCGCTTTCAAGACTTTTGACCTGAAGGTCACGCGTAAGACCTTGTGCTTTCTGCTTTGGGTCTGGCATAAAGACCCTTTCACAGGCTAAAAAATTAATATTATTTGCAATCCTGTATACGGTTTGAAATCCCAGACTGGACATGCCTGCCTTATAAGTATTGGGATATACAAGGGCTGCTTTTATAAAGCCTTTCCCTTTTTTAACAATGGCTCCTTGTTCTATGATTTTATTTTTATTTGAGCCATAATTCCAAGGTGGTTTGAGCCTTTTACCCATTTATCAGTCAGCTTTTCTTCTAAGAAATGTCGGTACCTCCAGATCATTGTTATCAAACGGGATTGAATTGTAATCATTTAGAATGTCATAATCTCCAACCGCTTTTTTATGTTTAACGCTGACAGGATTGTCAAATTCATTCCAGTTTGCAAGCTCCTCCTGGGAAGGAGTTCTCAATTGTCCCCGGGCAATGGTTCCAGCAGATTGTGTAACGGGCTGGGCTGCTGCCCCTGCCTGTTTATATGTAGTGGGCTGGGCCGTGGGTTCAAAATGGTGTATGTTATCGGATTCTTTGACCTCTTCAGAGTCAATCCCTGTGGCAATGACTGTAATTCTCATTTCATCTCCCAGTTCCTCATCAAATGTCTGGCCCCAGATGATCTCTGCATCATCTCCGACTTCCTTGTATATCCTGTCAGATGCTTGTGTCATCTCATCAAGGGTGAGATCAGAACTGGATGTAATATTCATTAACACCCCTTTTGCACCGGCAATGGAAATATCTTCAAGAAGTGGATGGGAAATCGCCCTTTCAGCAGCTTCAACGGCACGGTTTTCCCCTGATGCAATACCAATACCCATCAATGCTTTACCTGCTTTTTGCATGGTGGTTCTGACATCTGCAAAATCAAGGTTGACATGGCCCGGCATCATAATCAGGTCTGTAATACCCTTGACAGAATGGTGGAGAATTTCATCTGCTTTAATAAACATATCAACCATTTTAGCACCTTTGGTTGCAATTCCCCTGAGCCGGTCATTTGGAATGATAATGACGGTATCTGTAATCCCATGAAGTTTTTCAAGGCCTGCAAGGGCCTGTTTTTCTCTTTTTTTGCCTTCAAAGGAAAATGGTTTAGACGCAACAGCCACAGTCAGTATACCAAGATCTCTACAGATCTCAGCAATAACAGGGGCAGCTCCTGTTCCTGTACCACCACCAAAGCCTGCTGTAATAAAGACCATATGGCTGTCCTCTAACTCCTGCCGCAGTTCAGATGCGCTTTCCTCTGCTGCCTGCTGGCCCTTTTTCGGATCAGCACCAGCGCCAAGTCCTTGTGTCAGTTCTTTCCCGATCTGAATTTTTACTTCAGCCCTGGATGCTTCAAGCGCCTGGACATCCGTGTTGGCAACAATGAATTTTACACCTTTGAGTTTCGCATCAATCATGTTGTTCACTGCATTGCCGCCAGCACCGCCAACGCCAATAACCTTGATTTTTGCTGATTTTTCGTTTTCCACATAAGAAAAAGTCATTTCCACCCCCCATAAAAAATTAAAGTATATTTTTAAACCACACTTTCATCCTGTTTAATACTCCGGTAAATCCTTGAACGGGTACGTCATTCAACCTAGTTCGACAGCTTGCGCTGGAACCTAAAAGAACAAGCCCGACACCCGTTGCATAGGCCGGATTTTTAACAATATCTTTCAGCCCCCCAACTTTATTGGGTTCGCCAATTCGTACAGGCACATTGAAAACAGACTCTGCAAGTTCATTGATGCCGTCAAGAAGCACACTTCCACCAGTGAGGACAAACCCTGCCGGGAATGCATTTTCAAGTCCCTTGGATAACAATTCTTTTTGTAAAAGAGAAAAAATTTCTTCCACCCTGGGCTCAAGGATTTCAGCTAGAACCCTCTTGGAAAGTTTTTTAGGGGATCTTCCCCCCACACCCGCTACCTCAATGGTTGCTCCGCTTTTTATATTTTCCGGGATTCAGGTGCCATGTTCGTTTTTTATTTTTTCAGCTTCCGGCAGCGGTGTTCGAAGACCGATGGAAATATCATTGGTCAGGTTGTGTCCTCCCAGAGGCAGGTTATATATAAATTTTAAATTATTATTTTTGAAAAGGGCCAAATCAGTTGTCCCGCCACCCATATCAGCTACAACACATCCCAGTTCCTTTTCTTCATCTGTAAGAACTGCTTCGCCAGAGGCAAAGGATTCAAGGGCAATGTCACAAATTTCAAGGCCTGCCTTATTGCAGCACTTGACAATATTTCTGGCTGAAGATACCGCACCCGTGATAATGTGAATATTGGCTTCAAGACGGATGGCTGTCATACCCACGGGATTTTGAATGGATTCCATGTCATCAACAATAAATTCCTGGGGGATGACGTGAAGAATTTCTCTGTCGGCTGGAATGGCAATTGCTTTTGCTGCATCAATGACGCGGTCAACATCCTGTGCTGTAATTTCACGGCCCTTGATAGCGATAAGCCCATGGGAGTTAAGGCCTTTTATATGATTCCCTGCAATACCCGCATAAACAGATGAGATATCACATCCGGCCATGAGTTCTGCCTCTTCTACTGCTTTTTTTATTGAATCCACAGTTGATTCAATATTGACAACAATTCCTTTTCTAAGTCCCGTGGATGGGTGGGAGCCGACACCAATAATGTTGATTTCGTCTTCGAGCATTTCCCCTACAACGGCCATGATTTTGGTTGTTCCGATATCCAGGCCCACAATTATTTTTTCATTTCCCTGCAAATTACGCCCCCTTTTCTAAATCGTTGCGCAGAGCATTGTTGAATTTTGTTTTGATAAACACTTTTTCAATATTAAAAAAATCCATGGCGCAGATTGTTTTTTCGGGAAAGTTTTCATCAATATACTTGCTGATAGTTTTTGCTTTATTCAGTTTTGCTTTAAAATTATTAAACCCCAGTTTAATTTGAATTATTCCTTGTTCGTCTGTGAGCTGCCGGTTATATATATCCCTGGCTTCAATGGTGACTCCGGTATTTTTATTTCCATTTATTTGCTTTATATTAATGCAGTCCACTGATTGTAAAAAATCCATGGTGGAATTAAATAAAGTACCATTGAACAGATACTGGTTATTGACACTTGCAAGATCAAGCCCCGTGACAATGGGTAAATTTTTTATATTATCATTAACAGGGCTGTATTCTTTAAAAGGGCTTCCCTGGGTATTAATTAAAATATCAGCCAGGTTTTCAATTTTAACAATGGCCAGGGGTTCATGCTCGGTGATGGATATGGACAGCACAGAATCCAGATTTCTTTTTACCCGGGCTGACTGAATCCAGGGATGGGAAATAATTTGCTTTTCAATGGAAAATAAATTAATCTTTAAAATATTTTTTTCAAAGGTCAGGTCTGCAAGCTGGATAATGTCTTCTTTTAAAACCCGTTTTGTTCCTGAAATTTCAATTTTTTTAATATTAAAAGAGGGTGACTGGGTAATAAAATCGTAAATAAATATTGATCCAAGGCTTAAGGCACTGATAAATACCAAGGCCATGACGTATTTAAGACAAACCGCAATGCCGGACTGGGAATTTGAATCCTTGCCGTCTTTGGCCTCATGTTTATACCTGTTTGGTTTAATTTTTTTACTCACCTTCCAGCCTCACTTCTGTTTCTAACTTAATTTGGTATTTTTTAAATACAATCTCCTGGATATGTTGTTTTAATAAAAGAATATCTTCACAGATCGCATTGTTGGTGTTTACAATAAAATTTGCATGTTTTTCAGAAACCATTGCGTCATTGATCCTCATCCCTTTAAGTCCTGATTTTTCAATCAGTTCACCGGCAGATTTTCCCGGGGTTGGATTTTTAAAAAAACATCCTGCGCTGGCAGCAGAAACAGGCTGGCTAGCATTTTTTATGGTAAGGTTTTCTTTAAAGCATTCTGCTATTTGTTTCCGGGGTTTTTCCTTTAATAATAAGGTTGCTGACACGATAATGCCCGGGTGATTAAGTCGGCGGTAAGAAAAATCAACCTCTTTTTTCCCCATGGTTTCAAATGCCAGGGTATTTTTGTTCAATATATCAATGGATTCAACAATATCTGACATTTCCCAGGATTTTGTTCCGGCATTCATCATAATGGCACCCCCGACAGTCCCTGGTATTCCTGCGGCATATTCGAGTCCGGAAAGCGAGTTGCGGATGGCAAACTGGCAAACACTTGATAACCGCTCTCCTGCTTCAACATAAATGGTTTTTCCTTGAAGGTCAGCCTGGGTAATATGGATTTTAGATTTTAAAAACTTTGTAATAACCACAAGACCCCGGATGCCTTTATCTGTAATTAAAACATTGGTTCCGCCCCCAAAAATAGTGACTGGAATACCAAAGGTTGAGGCTTTTTCTAACAATTTTTTTAATTCCAGTTTGTCTTTTGGCATTGCAAGAAGATCAGCCGGGCCTCCGATTTTAAAGGAGGTATATTTTTTCATTGGCTCATCAACAAGAAGTTTGAACTCTTGAGCCAGTGTTGAAACAGCTGAGTTTTCTCTTGTTACCATGTTTTGCCTTTACAATATTTCAAGCAGTTTTTCTCCAAGGGTATAAATGTCTCCGGCACCAAGTGTCAGAACAACATCTCCCTTTTTTGCTTTATGGGTAATCATGGATAAAGCCTGGTTAAAATCAGGTGCATAAGCGACCTCTTTATGTCCATGTTTTCTGATACCTTCGCATAGGCCCTGGGCATCAACCCCTTTAATTTCTTTTTCACTTGCCGCATAAATGGGGAGTACAATCAGTATATCGGATTGGTAGAAGGACCGGGTGAATTCATGAAATAATCCCTGGGTCCGGGTGTATCTATGGGGCTGAAATACAACAATCAGCCTTTTGCCCATGCGGCTTTCCCTGATTGCTGTCAGGGTTGCCATTATTTCTGTTGGATGATGTCCATAATCATCTATTACCAGGATTCCCTTTTTTCTCCCCTTGATTTCAAGTCGCCTTTTTACGCCTTCAATCTGTTCCAATGCTTTTTTAATTGTTTTAAAGGATATGTTCAGCTCAAGCCCCGTTGCAATGGAAGCAAGTGCATTGGAGATATTATGCTTTCCGGCAATATTCAGATTAATGTCACCCAATAGTTTTTCATGGTGGAAAACTTTAAAGAAACTCTTGTTGCCCATAAATGAAATTTCCCTGGCCCTCAGATCAGACTGGGCCGTCATACCAAAGGTGGTATATCTGACCTTTAACCTGGGAAGGATATCCTGGATATGTTCGTTATCAAGGCAGAGAATGGCAAGGCCATAAAAGGGAACGGAGTTGATAAACTGAACAAATTTATCTTTGATATCTTCAATATCCCTGTAAAAATCAAGGTGTTCAAGATCTATATTGGTGACGACGGCAATGGCAGGTGCATACTTTAAAAAAGATCCGTCGCTTTCATCGGCTTCAGCAACAATATATTCGCCTTTGCCATGCAATGCATTGGTATCAAGCCCTTTGAGAAGGCCTCCAATAATTACTGTGGGATCAAGACCGGCAGTGTTGAGGATTTGAGAAATCATGGAAGTGGTGGATGTTTTGCCATGGGCACCTGAAATAGCAATGGAATATTTGATCCGCATTAACTCTGCCAGCATTTCAGCCCGTGGAATAATAGGAACTAAAAGTTCTTTTGCGCGAACCACTTCTGGATTATCACCAGTAATGGCAGTAGAGGTGACCACCACGCTGGCACCGGCTATCTGCTCCTTACTGTGTCCTTGAAAGATGATGCCGCCATGTTTTTCAAGTCGTTTGGTAATGGGGGAGAGCTTTAAGTCAGATCCAGACACTTTATAGCCAAGATGTATAAGCAGTTCTGCAATACCGCTCATGCCTATGCCGCCGATTCCAACAAAATGGATATGGTAATTTTTTTGATACATGGCTTAACCCTTAATATCCTTTGTTTTTAAAATATGATTTGCTATTTTTTCATCTGCGTCAGGCATGGCAAGCCGCCTTGACATTTGGGCCATATGGTCAAGCCTTTCTCTGTTTTCGATCAGATCTTCCATCTTTTCTTTTAAGGCATGTCCCGTGAGTTCATTATCTCTTATCATTACAGCTGCTCCCTGCTCTTCAAGGGATTTTGCATTATAGGTCTGGTGGTCGTCAGCTGCATGGGGGAAGGGAATAAGAATGGCAGGCAGGCCATTGATACACAGTTCTGAAATAGTCCCCGCACCCGCCCTTGTGATTACAAGATCTGCCATGTCCTGAAGTTGTGGCATGTTATGGAAAAAAGCTTTGGTTGTTGCATTGATTTTCAGGCGGTTGTATCGTTGTAAAATTTCAGATTCATCATTAATGCCGGTCTGATGAATAATATTGAATTTGTCAGTATCGCTCATCAATTCAAGGGCATCCATGAATGCAGTGTTGATACTTGCGGCACCCTGGCTCCCACCTGTGACAAGAAGGGTAAATTTGTCCGGATCAAAATTATTTAAATTCAGGTTATCTGCAGATTCAATATTTTCAGTTTTTCTAACAGGGTTTCCCACATAATTCACTTTAGGGTTGTGGGCAAACCCTTTTGTTTCTTTGAACGATGTGAAAATGGTCTTGGCAAATCCTGATAACAGGCGGTTTGTCAACCCGGGGAAGGCGTTTTGCTCCTGGATGGCAGTAGGAATTCTGAAGATCCAGGCTGCCAGTACAATGGCAAAGGATGAAAATCCTCCCACTCCCAGGACAAAATCAGGTTTAAAATTTTTCATGATTACCATGGACTGGATCAGAGAAATAAGGATAATGCTAATGGAGAAGGCTTTGCTGAGAAGGTTGCCGCCTTTAATAGGTTTTGAGAATATAGCTTTGTGGGCATACCCGTATTTTTCAAGGGTTTGGGTCTCAAAGGGTGCATTGGTGCCAACAAAAAGAATATTCATGTTATGGTTGGCCTGTTCACCCATTGGGGCAAGTATCCGGTCAAGGGCCTGGGCAATGGCAATTCCCGGGAACAGGTGTCCGCCAGTCTTTCCGCCGGCTATGATTATGTTAAGCACTTTTTCCATGATCTTTGGATGCCCCGATATTCATTAAAATTCCCATGGCTGCCATATTTATCACAAGGGAAGTTCCCCCATAACTAATAAAGGGCAGGGTAAGACCTTTTGTCGGCAGAGCCCCTAAAGCAACTCCTGTGTTGATGATGACCTGAACTCCGATATAAATGGTAAGTCCGGCAGCCGTTATGGCACCAAAAAGAGTCTTTGAGTTTTTGGCAATCTGGATTCCTTTTAATAATAAAATTAAATACAGGGACAAAATAGTGAGTACACCAATCAACCCCAGTTCTTCCCCGATAATTGAAAAGATAAAGTCTGTGTGGGGTTCTGGAAGATAAAGCATTTTCTGCATGCCAAGACCAATGCCTTTTCCGAAAATGCCGCCTGAACCAAATGCCTTTAACGAATGGGTGATCTGGTACCCCGTATTATAGGGGTCATCCCAGGGGTTTAAAAATGACATAATCCTTTCCAGTCGGTAGTCAACCTTATAAACCCAGAAATACATAATGGGGATCAGCAAAGGAGTCGGGGAAAGCAGATGGAAGATTTTAACCCCTGCAACAAACATCATTCCCCATGTAATTATCCCTAACACAACAATCGTCCCAAAATCTGGCTGGATAATGATCAGGCAGGCAAACAGAGCATAAATCAATGCATGGGGGAAAAACCCAATGGAAAATTTTTTTACCATATCCTGTTTTTTGGAAAGGGAATATCCAAGGAAAAGTATGAGGGCAAGTTTTGCAAATTCTGACGGTTGAAAGGTAAATCCACCCAGATTCAGCCACCTATGGGCACCGCCGGCCTTAATATTTAATGCTGGGACAAGTACTGCCACAAGCATTGCAATGGCAGTAAAAAGGATGATATAGGAAATACTTTTGTAAAGTTTATATGGAAAAGAGGCTGCAACAAACATGACACAAAGGCTGATGCCCAAAAACAGGGCCTGCTTTTTCATATAGTAAAATACCGTATTATGGCTTTCCATGCTAATGGCGGAACTTGCTGAATAAACCATGAGAATACCAATCCCGGAAAGAAGAAGAACAGGGAAAAGAATACTTTTTTCACTGAAAAAGGGATGTATGGTTTTTGTCTGTCGGGCCATTTTATTTATTTCCAAGGGCATTTACAAGGGTTACAAAATCATTGCCCCTGTGGGCATAATTTTTATACATGTCAAAGCTTGCACAGGCAGGGGATAAAAGTACAGTGTCATCTTTAAAAGCCTTATTAAAAGCAGTTTGAACAGCCTGTTTCATGGTGTGAACTTCTAAAACAGGGCAGATATTTTTAAAGGTATCTTTGATAAGTGTCCTGCACTCACCCATGGCAATAATGGTTTTAACACTCTTTTGAATATCATTGACCAGCAGGGAAAAATCTGTGCCTTTTTCCCTGCCTCCCAAAATCAGGATGATATTTTTTTCAAAGCACTGAATGGCCCGGATGACCGCATCTGTATTGGTTCCTTTGGAATCATTATAAAAAGAAATTCCTTTAATTGTTTTAATGAATTCCATTCTGTGGGGCAGATTTTTAAAGGTTTCCAATCCCTTTTGAATGTCATTTATCTCTGCACCAAGGGCAAGACAGGCAAGAACGGCTGCGGCAATATTTTCTTTGTTGTGAGTGCCTTTAAGTTCTTTGAGTTGATTTGTATTTATCGTATGATTCAGTTCCCGGGTGATAATTTGAATGCTTTTTGAATCAATTTTGGCATTGCAGTTTATCAGGAAGTCTTTGTCTGATGAAAATGTAAAAATTCTGGATTCTAATTTTTGTGACAGCATATCAAATTTTTTAATGGATTTATTAATCACGGCTTTGTCAGAAGGCTTCTGATGGTTGAAAATACTCCATTTAGAACTTTCATATTCCTGATAATTTTCATATCGATCCAGATGGTCCTGTGAGATATTTAAGAGGACTCCAACATCTGGCCTGAACTGCTTTGAAATATCCAATTGAAAACTTGATATTTCAGCCACAATAACATTGCTTTTTCCTTTGTTCATCAAGTGATCCATCAAAGGCGTTCCAATGTTTCCCCCAACAAAAGGTGTATAACCGCAGGATTTTAAAATATCACCGATTAAAGTAGTGGTGGTGGTTTTCCCATTGGTCCCTGTAATGGCGATCACTGGAAGATCATTGTATCGGGTGAAAATATCCAGTTCGCCAGTGATGCCAACCCCCAAGTCCAATGCAGTCTTGATAAATTTATTGGTTTTCGGGATTCCAGGACTTGGAACCATAACGCCGGCCAGGTTAAAGGTTTTCTGGTCGTGAAAACCAATTTCAGTTTTAATCCCAAGCCCATTGAGTTCTTGTGCAATTTTTGTCTTTGAAGCATCAATATCCGTGGCAATAACAGTCTTGCCCTTGGAACAAAGGAATTTTGCCATGGAAATTCCCGAAGCTCCCAGTCCAATGATCAGAAAATAGGGTTGTTTTTCTTTTTTCACATTCATCTACCTTATTTTCAGAGTACTTAAGGATAATAACGCCAGGGTAATGGATATAATCCAGAACCGAACAATTACTTTTGATTCATGCCACCCTTTAAGCTCAAAATGATGGTGTAAAGGGGCCATTCGAAAAATTCTTTTTCCTTTTGTCAGTTTAAAATATGACACTTGAATGATGACGGATAGGGCTTCAATGACAAACAGCCCGCCTACAATGACCAAGAGGATTTCCTGTTTTGTAATGACAGCGATAGTCCCTAAAATACCACCCAAAGGGATAGATCCTGAATCACCCATAAAAATCTGTGCCGGGTGTGCATTAAACCATAGGAACCCTAAACCGGCACCTGCAAGGGTTCCGCAGATGACCGCTATTTCGCCGGCTGAGGCAATATGTTTGACATGAAGATATTCAGCGATCTGGATATGACCGGTAACATAGGCAAAAAACATATAGGTGACGCTGGCAACGATATAAGGGCCTATGGCAAGCCCGTCAAGTCCGTCCGTCAGGTTTACGGCGTTTGATGTGCCCACAATGACAAGACAGGCAAAGGGGATGTACCAGATTCCCAGATCCGGTGAAATATCCTTAAAAAAAGGAATGGTCAGCGTTGAATTAAAATCAGGACATTTATAGATCAGCCAGCCGATAATCAGGCCAAACAATACCTGGATAAGAAATTTGCCCTTTGCGGTAAATCCCATGTTTCTTTTTTTGATCTGCATGAGATAGTCATCAATAAATCCGATAAATCCAAAAAGCATAAGTGTTAAAAGAAGAATGTTGACATAATGATTGGACAGGTTCCCCCAGATTACTATGGTTATGAAAACAGAAAAAAGAATTAGAATACCGCCCATGGTAGGCGTACCCTGTTTGCCCAGATGAGACTGCGGCCCATCCGTCTGGATGATTTGTCCGATTTGCAACTGAGAAAGTTTTCTGATGACAAAAGGCCCGAAAAGAAGACAAATTAAAAAAGCGGTCAATCCCCCGTAAATAGTTCTGAAGGTAATATATCGAAATATATTTAAGAACGAGAAATCAACATGATATGGATATAAAAATTCGTACAGCATTTTATGTCACCGTTAAAAGTTTTTCAAGTCCCTGTATGACCGTTTCCATGGCCATGCTCCGGGAACCTTTTACAAGAAGCCAGGTTTTGGTATCTACGCTTTCTAAAAGTTTTTCTATGATCTGATCTTTTGTTCCGTGGAATATATTGTCTATGGAAAAGCCATTTTCAATGGCGCCTTCCATGGTATGTTTAACCTGGCTGCCAAAAACAAATAATTTGCAGATTCCCAGCAGAGCAGCCTTTTGTCCGATTTGCCGATGAAGCTGGTCTGACTCAATCCCCAATTCCAGCATATCTCCCAGGACGGCAATACTGTTTTTGCCTTTGCTGACTATATTCAGAGTGTTCAGGGCCTGGGTAACGGAAGCAGGATTTGCATTATAGGTGTCATCAATAATATGGATAAAATCTGAAAGCCTGTAGATATTCATCCTGCCTTTTACAGGGGTGAAAGCTTTTATCCCTTTCTTAATACCCTCTGAACAAATTTTAGCAGATCTTGCCGCACAAATTGCGGCAAGGCAGTTGTCAACCATAAAAAGAGCAGGGGAGTTGATGGAAAAGACTATCTCCTCATCTTTAACTCTTGCTGTAAACTGGGTCGAATCGGTCAGGGTTTTAACTTTGGTGGATCGAATACCTGAGCCTGGTCCGGAACCAAAAAAAAGCAGGTTTTGAATGGCTTTTTTTTCTCTGGCTTTTGCTTCAAGTGTATTACGCCTCGGGTCA
>JAQICW010000030.1 GCA_027858355.1 Desulfobacula sp. | reverse complement strand
GTGTTTACTCTGCCGGTCTTGCCATTCCTTTTATTGCAATATCTATTTTCATAAACTCCATTCTGGAATTCATGAAACGGGCAACAAAATTTATCGGGGTGATCAATAAAATTTCCGGTATCCTGTTGATTGCAATCGGTCTTTTATTGATATTTGATAAATTCAGACTCCTTGCAGTCCTTTAAGCCCAGGCGCCCAAAAAATTCCATGACAAACCATCCAAAAAAATTTGCAGAGTTTATCACCATCACAACCTTTAGTAAGCTCTTATTTAATATTACCCGAAGACTGATTTATCCTTTTGCTCCTGAATTTGCACGGGGCTTGAATGTAAATCTTTCAGCCATCACATCCGTCATTGCCATTAACCAGGCTACATCATTATTCGGACCTGTTGGGGCCAGTTTTGCCGACAAATATGGATATCGGATTTTAATGCTGTTCTCTTTGGGAATACTGACCATTGGCACCCTTGCTGCTGGTTTGATACCGGTTTATTCCGTACTCGTGATCTGCCTTTTTCTGTCAGGACTTGCCAAAAGCATATTTGACCCCAGCCTTCAGGCCTTTATCGCACATTTCGTTCCCTTTGAAAAAAGAGGGCAGATCATCGGGATAACAGAACTTTCCTGGGCTGGATCGACTTTGGTCGGCATCCCCTTGGCCGGTATCACTATTGAACGATTTTCCTGGCAGACACCTTTTCTCATCATTGGAGGGCTTTCTCTTGTCTGCTTTTTCATCATATTAAAGATCATGCCAAAGGATAAAAAAAAGGCCAAACCATCTGAAACCAGAACACAGATGATGACAAACTGGAAAACCATTATAAAAAACAGGAAAGTCTTAGGAATTTTATCATTTGTATTTTTCATGTCCCTTGCCAATGACAATCTTTTTGTGATTTACGGGGCCTGGCTGGAAAGTTCCTACGGCCTTTCTCTGGCAGCCATTGGTTTTGGTACTGTTTTAATAGGGCTTTCCGAAGTTTTAGGGGAAGGCTGCACCGTGTTTTTCTCTGACAGGATCGGGTTGAAAAAATCCATCATCATAGGAGTATCCCTGTGTGCCTGTGCATATTTTCTTTTACCGGTTCTGAATATTGGATTAGCTTATGTTCTGGCAGGACTTTTCCTGGTTTTTTTCACCTTTGAATTCACCATTGTCACTTCCATGAGTTTATCAACAGAACTGGTGCCGGAATTAAGAGCATCCACCATGTCAGCATTTTTTGCCATTGCAGGAATCGGTAGGGTTGCCGGCGCTTTTTCAGGTGGCATCATCTGGTCAAAGTATGGACTTTTGCCCATCTGCCTGATATCAGGATTCTGCACCGTTGCAGCCCTTATCTCTATTCTTGCTGGTTTTTATCAGAACAAATCCAATACATACAAATCCAATACATATTGACAGATCCTTTTGTTTTTATTAGGGTTTTTCCTTATAAAGAACATTGATATTTTTTGTCTTAAACCATTATTTTATATAGAGAGAACCTTATGAGCGAACTTCTAAGAACTGTATTTTTCAATAAACACAAGGATCTTGATGCAACAATAGTCGAATTTGGGGGCTGGGAAATGCCCATACAATATCCTGCCGGCATCATTAATGAACATATGGCAACCCGTAAAAACGCCGGTATCTTTGATGTTTCACACATGGGAAGGCTCTATTTTACGGGAAAAGATACTATACCTTTTCTGCAGTATGTCCTGACCAACAATGCCCTGGCCCTGGAAGTTGGTGAAAGTCAGTACACATTGATCCAGAATGAAAACGGGGGGGCAATTGATGATGCTTATTTATACCGGTTTAAACAGGAAGAGTATCTGCTGGTGGTCAATGCATCAAACCGGGAAAAGGATGTGGCGCATTTTAAAAAACACCTGGCTTTGTTTCAGGATATTGAAATGGTTGATAAAACCTTTGAAGTATCTATGATTTCCCTTCAGGGCCCCCTTTCCAAATCCATTATACAGCAGATTGTTACAGGAGGCATACTGCCTGAACCAGCCAGAAATAATTTAAGCATCGTGGATATCAAAGGTGCTGAGACCTGTCTTGCGCGAACGGGATACACAGGAGAACCCTTAGGATTTGAACTCTTCATTGAAAACAAACACGCTGTTTTTATCTGGGACCTTTTAATGGAACAAGGTGCTTTTCCCATCGGGCTTGGTGCAAGGGACACCTTACGACTGGAAGCCTGTCTGCCTTTATATGGCCATGAACTGGGTATGGATCATGACGGGAATGAAATTCCTTTGTTTGCATCAAAATTATCAAAATTTGCTGTCAGTTTCTCCCCCCTTAAAGGTGATTTTATAGGAAAGGATGCTCTTTATAAACAATACCTTGCCTTTAAGAATATTACAGACCAAAGATTTGAAAACATTTCCTCATTGCCGAGGATGGTCATGCCCCTTGCCATTTCCGGAAAAGGAATCGCAAGAGAAGGCTACAGGGTATTTTTAAAGGATCGGCATGTGGGATATATTTCATCGGGAACCATGATTCCCTTTCAGGAGCCTGAAGGAAGCGGGCTTAATTCTGAATTTAAGGAAGATCCGAAAAGAAGAGCTGTTGCCATGGCATTAATCGACAGCACTATTTCTGAGGGTGAAATACTTGAAATAGAAATCAGGAAAAAACGCTGTGACAGTATTGTAGTTCCCTATCACATGAGCTCGGAAGCGCCACCTTTTGTTCGTTCCATTCCCCATGATAAATTAATTTCCATCAAAGAGGCAAAGGAAGAAGACAGCTATCCAAAACTTGCCCGACAGCTGGTATCAAAGGCATTAAACAATCATACCTGGCGCCAGAAAGAGTGTATCAACCTGATCCCCTCGGAAATGAGCCAGTCATACATGTCAAGGCTGTTGTCCATCAGTGATCCTGTAAACCGGTATGCAGAGCACAAAGAGATAAAGGCTTTTGCCGGTGAAGATGTTTTTTATTACCAGGGAACGGATTTTATCCGGGAGGTTGAAACCCTTTTAAATAAGGAATTTTCAACCTTTCTGGGGTGTAAAAATATCGAATCCAGGGTCATCTCAGGTCAAATGGCCAATACAGCTTTTTTCAGTGCACTTGTGGATTTTCTCAACCGGGCGGACCGGAAAAATGAGCAAAGAAGAATCCGTAAAATCATGAACAACCATATTATCAAGGGCGGGCACTTAAGTGCACAGCCCATGGGAGCGCTTCGTGATTTTGTGGCAAGAGATCCCAAGACAGAGAAAGCAGCTGTTATTAATTTCCCTGTGGAAAAAGGCAATCCCTATAAAATGGATATACTGGCCTGTGAGGCAATCATAAAGGAGCATCAACCAGAGCTTGTCATTCTTGGGAAAAGCATGATTATCCATAAAGAACCAGTGGCCCAAATCCGCG
>JAQICW010000001.1 GCA_027858355.1 Desulfobacula sp. | reverse complement strand
TATCACCCACAATGGCCAGACGATCAATATCATTAAAATGGGACAGGCCAAATTTTGTATCCTCCCACATCGCACCCACAGACCACCCTTTAAAATCACGAAGCTCAATCAGCATCCGGATTTTATCCCTGGACTTCATGATCTCTTCCACCATGGGAACAAAGTGTTCATAATCCTCTTTTTTAAGTGTGTCTTTAAAAATAAGCCTGACGATTGTCCCGGCCGGGACTTCAGTCACTTGTATTTCATCAAAAGCAAAGGTCATATGATATCTCCTTTAAGAATCCTGTAATATTGCATTGGCTTTTTCCGGATCGTAATTCCGGGAAATAAGAGGGCCTTTTTCAAGTCCTTTTATCCGGGATGTAAAATCCAGCTTTTCTGTTTGATAAAAGATTCCTATGGGGATGGCATCCCCCCATTCCATGGCCAGCTTCATGGCCTGTGTAAAATTGTCAGGTTCAGAATTGTCAGCTTCATACACCCTTTTTTTATACCATTCAAAGGTGTTGATTTTGTTGAACGACACACAGGGCTGCATGATATCAATGAGGCTCAAGCCTTTATGGTTCATGGCTTTTTGTATGAGGTCGTTTAAATGGTCCTTGTTGCCGGAAAATCCCCGGGCAACAAATCCTGCACCCAGGCTCAGCGCCACGGCAGGTCCGTTAAACGGTTCTGATATGACCCCATCGGGTTGAAGGGAGGTTGTCATGCCAAGCCCTGATGTCGGGGATGCCTGACCCTTTGTCAGGCCGTAGACCTGATTGTTGTGCACGATAAGCGTCAGATCGGTGTTCCGCCTGATGGCATGCATGAAATGGTTGCCGCCCTCGCCATAGCAATCGCCATCCCCTGAATTCACTATTATTTTCAAATCATGGTTGGCCAGTTTTGCTCCCAGAGCCAGGGGCAGTGCCCTTCCATGAAGACTGTGAAACATATTGCAGTTTAAAAAATGGGGGGTTTTGGCTGCCTGACCGATGCCGGAAATGATCAGAATTTTTTCCGGTGGGATACCCTGTTCAGTCAGGACATCTTTCATGGCTTCCAGAATCCCGAAATTTCCACATCCCGGACACCACTGATTTTTATAGTCTGATTTAAAATCTTTTAGGGTAACCATATCAATGTTTCTCCTTTTCTTTAACCGCATCCATGATCTCTATCGGATAAAAGGGCCTGCCGTCATATTTCAGTATGGCATGGGTGTATGAAATCCCGGTCTGCTCTTTTAACAGGTGCCCGAACTGGGCACTGGAATTTTGTTCCACCGTAATAATGATTTTGACCGGATCTTTTAAATGGGATTCGACAACTGCGGTGGGGAAGGGCCACAGGTCTGTGAATAAAAGGCACCCAACATCCATTCCCTCTTTGCGCAGACCTTCCACTGATTCTTTAATACTGCCCGATGTTGATCCCCACCCCAGCAGCAGTGTTTTTGCTTCAGGAAACAATTCTTGAGGTGCAGACATTTCCCGGATCATATCCGGCAATTTTGATTTGCGTTTGTTGACCATGGCGTTTCTGTTATCAATATCCTCGGTGATATGGCCGTCTTCCCTGTGTTCATCACTGGATACCACGACTCTGGCATCTCCTGTGCAAGGAAGTGCCCTGGGCGAAACCCCGGTGGGTGTCAACGCATACCGGTTGTAATTTTTCGGGTCTTTAAGATCTTGATCCCCAACCATAAACCGGTCCACCTTTTTGGGAAAGGTAAAGGAGTGTTCCAGTAAAAAAATGGAGTCTGCCAGATATTGATCCACCAGAATAATTGCCGGAACCTGGTATTTTTCAGACAGGGCAAATGCCTTTTGGGTGATTTCAAAGGCTTGCCTGAGGCTGCCCGGTGCAAAGACAAACCGGGGGAAATCATCCTGGGAAGCATGGATGGCAAATAAAAGATCTCCCTGGGCAGTGCGGGTCGGCAGGCCTGTGGCAGGGCCAGGCCGTTGGGCATCGACAATGACAATAGGGGTTTCCGTAATGGCGCAAAGGCCAAGGCCTTCAGTCATGAGACAAAATCCGCCGCCCGAGGTGGCGGTCATGGCCCGCGCACCGGCAAAGGAGGCGCCGATAACCATGTTGACAGCCGCAATTTCATCTTCTGCCTGTTCCACCACAAGGGGAAGGCGGTTTGTCCATTCGGTAAGATGCTGCATGATGCTGGTTGCGGGGGACATGGGATAAAATGCCGCTACCCGGCAGTCTGATGCAATGGCACCCAGGGCAATTGCCCGGGAACCTTCCATGATCTGCCCCTTGGGATCAGATGTCCTTGAAAACGGTTGCCGGGAAAAACGAATATCCTTGACCGCATCATATCCCAGCCGGGCGGCTTGGATATTTTTTTCAATAATATCTGCTTTTTTTCCGGCAAACTGACTGGACAGCAAGGCGTCCATCTTGTCAAAAGGTGCCCCCAGGATTGACAGGCCGGCAGCAGCGGCAACCGTATTGGAATAGAGAGTGTTGCCGACTTCTTTGGCAAGGTTTGAGAATTCAATGCTAACCGCTTGTTTGGATGGAGAATCAAGCGGTACCTCCAGGATAGCCATCCCATCTTCCCGTAATTGATCCTTATGCAGATCCCAGGTCTCTTTATTAAGGGCGATTAAAAGATCCACCTTGTGGTGAGGTGCATGAACCGGCGTATCACTGATGCGCATCTGAAAAAAACTGTGACCGCCCCGGACCCGGGACTCAAAATCGTTGATCGCCATGATATAAAACCCTGCATCCCGGCACCCCTGTGCCAAAAGATTTCCGATCGTCTGTATTCCCTGGCCGGCTGCCCCGCCAATTTTAATGGTCATATCAATTTTCATATCAGTGGTCATGAACGGCTCCTTTTAAAAATACTATGGGTTTAATTTGTAAAAAATCAGACTGTTTCATGATTGCCCCTGTTATCGTTTTTCAATCACCTCGATGTCTTCAACATACCCCTCATAAATTTTTTGTGTGATCGTTTCCTTTAGTGTCATCTCAACTCCTTTTTATCAAATTGTCTCAGACAGCACTTAAAAGAAGAACAGAACCTTAAGCGCCTCTTTAAATTAACAA
>JAQICW010000696.1 GCA_027858355.1 Desulfobacula sp. | reverse complement strand
GCCATCTTGCTTTAATTGAGAAAAAAGGCTATATCCGGTTAAATTTGGGAAAAGCACGAGGAATAAAGTTAATACAGTCATCAAGCATTTCTTCTAAAGAGTCTTCTATTCCTTTGCTTGGTAACATTGCAGCAGGAGTCCCGCTGTGGGCTGAACAAAACTTTGAAGACCATCTACCTATTGCTCCTGATTTGTTTGGTGGCGGAGACCTTTTTGCCCTCAAAGTTATAGGTGAAAGTATGATAGAAGCAGGTATTATAAATGGTGATGTCGCTATCATAAGAAGGCAGAATGTTGTTGATAATGGTGAAATAGCTGCTGTCCTTATTGATCAGGAGGCAACATTAAAACGGTTATTTCTGTCATCTGATTCGCTTATATTGAAACCTGAAAATACATCATTTAAAAACCTTGAGTATCCCAGGAACAAAAATTATCCTATCCGTATTCTTGGACGCTATATGGGGATAGTTCGAACAGAAAATAATCGAGGCTTTTCATGAATATAACAAATACAGCCAAAGCCTTTGGATGTCACAATGTTATATCGCTTGACGGCGATCCAACCCCAAGACATCTTGATTATCTTGATTTGCTGAAAGTATCGGAGCAAAAACATCCCAAAATTGATGCAGTTGCTGAGTTTCAGTCCAGGCCCCTGCTATATATCATATCAGGTGAACGGATACAAAATTTCGACAGTGACGAGCGCATAAATTTACAATGCCTTCTGGCTAATAGAGGTGAACGGGCATTCCTCGGAGTTCTGAATCCTGGAGAGCTGAATGTTTACCCTATAAACTTAAAACGTTCCGTTCTTGCAAATAAAAACGGCCGATCAATCAAACAGGAATCTTGGGAAGCGCCTCTTTTCTTTCAAAGCGTTGTAACCGGCGTCTTTAATCTGGATGGTCAGCCCGAAACTCCTGATTATGTATTTAAAACAATCCTTGACCTGATGACAAATTCTTCGAAGGATTTAATAGAAAATTACCATCTCAACCCCCTGGATGTTCTTTCTTTTCTCGGCCGTGCATTATTTTTCCGTTTCCTATGGGATCGTGGGATAGTTCGTCAGGGTGAGCTTCACTCTGTATGTCCGGGGGCGGAATCCCCAGGCAACTGCTTCCATGATGCAAACAATTCCATTGCAACATGTCAATGGCTTGACCAAACTTTCAACGGCGATCTGCTTCCCCTTTCCGGTAGCTATTCAGATGTTTTTGATCAAGCAGACAAGAAAACAGAAGGCAAATTGTTTCTCCATATGCGTGCCATTCTTGAGGGTTGGGAGCATGTGGGAGTCGATGCGTTTCAACTTGTAATCGATTGGGGTGATCTCAACTTTGCTCACATCCCTATCGGGGTATTAAGCCAGGTTTATGAAAATTTCAGCAAAATCTGGGATTCTCAACAAAGAGAGGTGACAAGTGCATACTACACACCCAAAAACATAGCCCGCTACTTAGTGGACGATGCTTTTGAAGGTATCACTAAAAAGAAAAATGCTCAAATTCTCGATCCGAGTTGCGGGGCTGGAATTTTTCTTGTCCTGGCCTTTAGAAAACTTGTTGCGGCTCGATGGGAGTATGATGGAAAGAGACCGGATACAGAAACAATTCTGTCAATTCTTTACCAGCAGCTTTGCGGGTTTGATGTCAGTGAATCCGCTCTTCGCCTGTCTGCATTATCGCTTTACATTACTGCCATTGAACTGAATGGAACACCCCGCCCGCCGAAGAGCCTAAGATTTCCAAAACCTCTTCAGGGTGTTGTGCTGCATAACCATAGACGTCCTGAAGAAAAGAGTATAAAAGAATTTGTGCTGGGCAGCTTACGTCAGGGCATTTCCAAAGAATTCAATAATCGTTTCGATATCATCATTGGCAATCCCCCCTGGAGCCGCCTGAAAGGGGATAAAATAGAATTTACAAAGTTAACTCGCCGGATTCTTGAGGATCGTGGACTGGAAGATATATCAAAAACATACAATAATCCCGACAACGATCCTGACCTGCCGTTTTTGTGGAAATCGATTGAATGGGCGAAACCGGGTGGTCTTATTGCCATGGCATTGCCCGGTCGAATATTTCTCAAACAGACCGACCCCGGTACAAAAGCATTTAATGCCATACTGAGGGGTATTGAAATCACCGGGATACTGAATGGGTCAAACCTGTCTGATAGCGCTGTTTGGCCCGGCATGAACCAGCCTTTTATGCTCTTTTTTGCGCGCAATCGTGTACCGTCCACTAACCACCGATTTTATTTTGTCACTCCCCATTATGAAAGGAACCTGAACGACAAAGGCAGGCTTCGTATCGATTATCAATCTGCTCAACCGATTTCTACCCAAGAAATTGCCAGAAATTCACAACTGTTAAAAACGCTTGCTTTAGGAACTGTCCTTGATGTTGAATTACTGCATAAACTCAAAAAACTGGGCTGGCCTACGGTTATATCATATTGGAAAAAGAATGACCTGTATTCTGGTTTAGGATACAACTTATCGCCTAAACAGAAACAGAATGATGCAACTTTCATGCTTGATTTGCCTGTTTTTGCTAAACCTTCAGATGGCATGTTTTCGATGGATGTATCGTTATTGGAAAAATTTAAGCGTTCTAAAGTACATGTGCCGAGAAAAATTGATTTGTATACTCCACCGCTGCTTATTGTGCCTGAATCACCAGGGGAATCACCATTTTCTCCTAAATCCTGGATAGCACGGGACTCAATAGTTTTCCGTTCAAGTTATTACGGTTTTTCCGCCTCTGGAAGCAATGATGCCGATTTGGCAGTCGCACTTCTTCATCTTATCACTCACTCCGAACTGTTCAGGTATCATGTCTTGATGACAAGTTCGAAGCTGGGAGCTGAACGAAGAGCTTTTCTCAAAAATAACATTGAAAATTTCCCTTTTCCAAAAATCGACAGATTGTCCAAAACCCAACGAATAAGCATACTAAAACTCTCTAATAAGCTTGAGACTAATTTAGACAAACCGTGGTATGCGATCAATGAGTCTATTTTTGATCTCTATGGCCTGGATGAGTATGACAGACAGGTTGTGAAAGACACTCTTGAAGTGGCTCAACCTTTCAAAGAGTCTCGTGACCGTGCCAATGCTTTCCCCAGCAGGACAAAGCGCAGAGCATTTTATGCGGAACTTCAGCGTTTTCTTGCACCCTCATTTTCTGTCACAAATGAAAGAGTATCGATTGATGAAGTTGATGAGATTAAGACTCAGGATATAAGTTCTTCCTGGCATTTCTTTGTTGTGTCTTCCTCCTCCTCATTATCACAGCCGATACAAACGGCGCTAAAAAAATTAATTTCTCAAATTGCAGGGGAAGCAAACAAAACCGGCTGTAGCAGGGTTATCCTTCATGGAGATGGATATCTTTTCGTTGGAATCATCAGTCAATACCGTTATTGGACGTTAAGCCGAGCCCGGCTGTGCGCCATGGACATTCAGCGCCATCACCTGGACACATTTTCTATAGGGAGAATTTGATGGTGGTCGGATTTTTCACCCGCGGCATAGATTTTACCTTGCCACACCCTGAAATCCCAAAACGAACCATCCTGCTCCTATGTAATGTGATCAAAAAAGCGTGGCTGCTGCTTGAAGAAAATCCGCCTTCTGGCTTCAGTCTGGAATCGGCATACGAAGACGTCATTACCCGTGAACTGGTCGAGATAATAGAGAATGTTTTGCGACAAAGTGGGGAAGTTGGCGGTTTCAACAGCGCCATGTTTGGAAGAGTAACCCGGGGGCAGGAAATTACAAACTTTAACAAGGAACACCCGGATAAGATGCCGGATATTTTCTTTGATTTGAAACGAGATCGCCTGTCTATTCTCAGTAATCAGGATGGCCTTTTTGTTGAATGCAAGCCAGTTGATAAAAACCATCATGTTTGGTCTTGCTATTGCAAACATGGTCTGGCACGATTCGTCAATGGTGACTATGCCTGGGCCATGCAGGATGCACTCATGGTGGGCTATACAAAAAATCTCTATGCGTTTGAACATCTTTCTTCTATCCTGAAGGATAAAAAG
>JAQICW010000644.1 GCA_027858355.1 Desulfobacula sp. | reverse complement strand
GGGATTGAATCTGGCATGTTTTTTTAATTTTCTTTTTTTAGGGGGTATTGAAATATTTTTCTGGGCCATAGCAGTTAAAATCGCCTTAAAACGGTGGGGAATCTGTTGGGGAATAAGATCAATACAGGTTTTATGACTGTTTTCAGGCAAAGCCAGCCATTGCCTGGCAAAAGTTTTCCAGACATTTACAAAAGAAGTTTCTCCTCCAGGAAAGTTCATGCCCATCATCAATGCTCTGTAAACATCCTTAAAGGCATGGAAAGGCACTTGTCGTGGATCAAGATTAACATAACTTACTACAAAATTCCGGGCCAGAGCTCTTTGTTTAATATAATTGAGGCTATGGGATTTGCCTTGTCCATAGGCACCGCAAATACATAGATGGGTTGGTTTGTCCGTGTCAAGGGACTTGACTCCTTCATAAAAAACTTTATTTAACTTTGCTTCACCCGTTGTAAGCAATTGTACTCCCAGGGGATCAAAAAGACCTTCGCGCAAACGCTCCACTGCCTGGCGAAGTTCAAAATTATCTGCATTATTCAGCAGGGCCTGAAAATCTGAATCATCCATTTTTATATCTCCGGTCTTAAATCTTTGCTCTTATGTCATGTGGCTTATTGGATCAATTATCCCAGGAAGGTTCTAGTTGTTCCAGTTTTTCAGCCTCCATTTCGCGTCTGGTTGCAACAATCTGTTGACCCATATCCATATCTTCCGGGGCATGTCCCTGTTCAGCCATATCTAGGATGTTGATTAATTGTTTAATAAAAAGTCGAACCTCGCTGATCACACCCATTCGCTTCTGGTTGGAACATATCTTCTCAATCAATTCATCGGTTACCAGATCCGCTGGCTCCCAGCGATAGGAGTTCCCGTGGATGGTTCTCAAACATCTGCCAAGCTCAACCAGCTCGTCTGTTTTAAGAGGAGTTTGATGGATATCCACCAGAACACCTCGATAATTTAGTTTTTTGGATTCACCAATGGATCGTATGCGGCTCCACAACGCATCATAGGACTTAAACCCCTTTTCTGATGTCAATACATCTGGAATAATGGAAAAAAAGATGTGAAGATATTGAGATGATTCACTGTTATCAATGAGAAGGCGTACATTTTCATAGGCTGCATTACGAATGGAAGCGCTTTGACCCACAACGGTTTCCATCTCGTCCATGAGCAGGATTAACCCCTTATGGCCCATGTGACGTAAGAACAGAATCAAAGAATTCATAAACTGCTTGCTGTTGGCCTTATTGAGAAACTCATAGATTTGAAACGGCTTGAGTTCTCGTTTGGTAACCTTACCACCCTCAAACCAGTGAAGAAGAATCTCATGGTCAGCATCCCGTTTTTCTTTTGTTTCATTGGAAAGTGGGGCAAACCGATTGTTTATAAGTGCTGCCAGGGCATTGGCAAAATTGATGTCCATGCCCGGGAGATCCCTGAATAGTTCAGCAAATACAAATCTATTCTTTTGGGCTTCATCGTTTTGGGCCTCTTTTTTTTGGGCTCCGTCCTTTTGAACTCCATCCTTTTGGGTATTTATGTCCGTCGTGGCAAGTTTTTCAAGCCATGCCTCCAGCATATTTCTGATGCCCGTCCCTTGAAAATCACCCTGGAGCTGTCTCACAATGGTCTGGTAAACTGTTTCAAATTTATGAATGGGAACTTCCCGTGTGAGTACCACAAAAGAGGTGGCAAACCCCTTTTTCATGGCCAGATGTCTGATCACCGACATGAAATGAGTTTTGCCATCGCCATAATCACCGCTGATAAAACGAACCTTGGAGCCACCCTTGCCAATATAATGTTCCAGGTCATCCTCAATAAAAGTAAGCCAGTTCTGCCGCCCCACGGTAAAAAGGGGGACATAGTCAATTGGCACAGTGCCCTTACGAAGCTCTACTATAATGGCACGAGCCTGTAAGGGTTCTAATAGATTGATGTCTTCCTTGGATATCATTGCTGTTATTCCTGTTGTTTATGGAAAGATATTGCTGTAATCCGCCTTGATTCTCCCTGGCTGTCGATGAGCCACAGGGATGGACCACGCCCGGGTGTGAGCTGAAGTTCACACCCCTGGGATGTCCCTTGGATACCGGCCTGGAAATAACGCCATATATCCACGGAAAACTGATCCAGGCTGTATCCCTTGAATTTGCCCTTGTCCATGTTTTGAAAAAAGGGTTTGCTCTGCAAAGACATGACATACTCAAGATAAAATTTTTGAATGGGAACCGGATCACTAAACATTGATTTCTCATTTTTAATCAATTCAACGTAAACCTGGTAAAGAGAGTCAATAAATTTCTGTGGATCATAAGGCCGATCGTAAAGCTGCTGTTTAAGCCTTGCAACTGCTGTTAAAATACGCCTGGGATCAATGGATTTGAGTAGTTTTTTATTGATTGTGGTGCAACGAGCGCTAAAATCAATTTCGCCGTTAATACCTTTAAGAATACTAAACTTGGGAAAATCAACCTGAATCTCAAGTTCAGCTTCTTGAAAAATCCGGGACAGATCTTCAATAAGCTCCATCCTGTATTGCTCCACTTTTTCATTTGCATACCTGCCTAAGGAGTCAAAAGCAGATGCGCTACTCCCAAGGATTTCATCTGCTTTTATATCTTCTGCAATTTTGCCTTTAAGCAATTCATCCAGCCTGAGAAAATCATCCCTGCCGGTGCACCTGATACACAGGTTTATAAAATCAGCTTTTTTCTGTTTCTGGTTAAGATCTCTCTGATAAGGCTGAACGATCTGTTTTAAATCATCTTGAATATTTTCAAGGAAATTTGTATTT
>JAQICW010000509.1 GCA_027858355.1 Desulfobacula sp. | reverse complement strand
GTCAAGATGATAACCCCATTATCTGATCGGACTTTTGTGATACCTTTTTTGATTTTTTTTCTTAGGGCGTCAGGATTTTTCTGGATATTAATGGAAACGGAAAATAGGTTATCCTGGGGTTTTCCTAGAATAAATTCAATGGCTTCAATCAAAGCGCTTCCTAAATTTGCATGGGTGACTAATAATATTCCTGTCATGTTTGTTTTATATCCCGGTCAATATCCCTGTGGATCAGTCCGGGATTAAGTCCTTTTTTATTAAGATGTTCAAAAATTCTTCTTGCGATGGCCACACTTCTATGCCTGCCGCCCGTACAACCAATGGCAAACGTCAAATATGCCTTATTCTCTCTTTTGTATAAAGGGATTAAATAATCAAGAAGGTTTAAATATTTTTCAAGGAAAAGTTTGGTTTCGTCATTTGATAATACAAATTGTTTGACAGCCTGGGATTCTCCATCCTGGTTTTTAAGCTCTGGTATAAAATAAGGGTTGGATACGAATCTCATGTCCACAACAAGATCGGCATCATTTGGAATACCATATTTAAATCCAAAAGAGACAATATTGATTTTTGTTAAACTGATGGATTTATCCCCTTCATGAATCAGATCAAGAATCTGGGATTTGAGCTGATGGACATTGTATCCTGTCGTATTGATAATATGATGTGCGGTTTGTTTTATGGGCAACATCATTTTTCTTTCAAGTTTAATATTGTCCAAAAGGGTTTTTTCGTTTGAAACAGGATGTTGCCGTCGGGTTTGACTAAATCTTTTTAACAACGTATCAACATCTGCTTCAAGAAATATAATTTGAACAGATATGCCTAAGGCCTCAATTGAGCAGATGCCTGCTGCATAATTTGATATAAAATTTTTACTCCTCATATCCATCACAAAGGCCAGTCCTTTTATATCAGGGCTCTCCTTTAATGGCAGATCCAGAAATTTTGGCAAAAGTTCCAAAGGCATATTATCAACACAATAAAAGAAAGCATCTTCAAATGCTTGAATGGTTGTTGTTTTTCCAGACCCGGAAAGCCCGGTTATGATATAAACTTTTTGCATTCTAATTGCTTGTGACCTTTATTTTACTCGTGACCTTTATGTTACTTGTGACCTTAAGGTTAAAAATCTTCATCCTGGTCCATGATGGTATCATAAATATCATCAACAGATTGGGCGGCTATTAAGTCTTTTTTAAATTGATCCATTTTTAAAAGTTTGGAAATTTGGGCTAAAACCTTGAGATGTCCACCAGTAGAGTTTTCAGGGGTCAATAGCAGGAAAAAAATATGGACGGGTTTATTGTCAAGAGATTCATATTCAACCCCCTCACGGCTAAGTCCGAAACCAATAATAATAGATTGTACTGAATCAAGTTTGCCATGGGGAATAGCAATTCCACCACCAATACCTGTGCTGCCTAATTGTTCTCTTTCCATGAGAACTATAGCGATTTCCTTTACAGGCGCTTTTGTTGTTTTTGAAACTGCCAGGGCAAGTTCATCAATGGCCCCTTTTTTGTCCCGGGCGTTAAGGTTTGCAATAATAGAACCTTTACTAAGAAGTTGACTGATTCTCATTTAATACATTATCCTCTGGGCTGGATTAATCCCAGCTTACCATTATTGTGTTTGTATAGGACATTGACCTGCTGGGTCCGGGCATTGTTGAAAACAAAAAAAGATTGTTTGCCCGAATCTAATTCAATTATCGCATCTTCGATATCCATAGGTTTATAGTCAATTGTTTCAATATTTATCTGGTCTGTGGTCAGGTTGTCTGAAGAGTTCTGGGGGAAACCCGGTTGTATGGGTTCATCCTTAATACTCTGTTTATTTCCCGACATATGCCGCCGGATTTTTTCTTTATTTCTTTTAATTTGGATTTTTACTTTATCCATCAGGGCATCAATGGATGAATACATGTTTTCGGAATTTTCCCGAGCGTTAATTTTTAATCTGTCACAGGTCAGGGTAATTTCAGCTATATGTCTTATTTTTTCAACTGACAGAACAACGTGGGCTTCAGCAGGGCTGTCCAACATTTTATCAAATTTATCAAGTTTTTTTTGAACATAGGATTTTAAGGCACTAGAGGTGTCAATTTTTTTAAAGGTGACAATTGTTTGCATAAAAAACCTCCTTAAAGCTGTTTACGTTTATTAGAAGGTAGTATGTTGAGTACCTTCCTGTATTTTGCAACAGTTCTCCTGGCAATCTGGATATTTGCGTCCTGAAGAATGCTGGATAATTTTTCATCACTTAAAGGACTTTCATGGTCTTCGTTCTCTATCAGCAGTCTTATTCTGTCCTTTACACTTGCCGATGCCATGGATTCTCCGCCGGTTCGTTCTATGGATGAGTTGAAAAAGTATTTTAACTCAAAAAGCCCCTGGGGGGTATAGGCATATTTATTGGTTGTCACACGACTGATCGTGGATTCATGCATCTCAATATCTTCTGCAATATCTTTTAAGATGAGTGGTTTTAGATATGCAATGCCGTTTTCAAAAAAATCTTTCTGGAATTTAAGAATACTTTCCATGACAAGATAAATTGTTTTCTGGCGTTGCTGTATGCTTTTTATAAGCCAGGATGCAGATTGCATTTTTTCATTAAGATAATTTTTTGTGTCCTTTGAAATCTTGCGGCCATTGGCAATAGCATCCTTATAAAATCTGTTGATTTTCAATTTTGGCAGCCCATCATCATTCATAACAATTTTAAACCCATCCCCGTCTTTGTAAACATAAATATCAGGGATAATATAGGCAGACTCGTCAGTTGAAAATTTCCGGCCGGGTTTGGGCTCAAGATATTGGATGATATTTACTGCTGCTCTCACATCATCCGTGGATATTTTTAATGCCTTTGCAATTTTTTTAGTGTTTCTATTTTCCAGGTTTTTTAAATGGTTTTTTATAATTTCTATTATAATGGGATTATTAATGCCAAGCTGCTGGACCTGAATTAACAGGGTTTCACAAAGATCTCTGGCACAAACACCAGGCGGATCAAAGGTCTGAAGAATTGAAAGCACCTCTTCAACAATTTTTATATCTGCGTTACAAGCCTGTGCAATTTCTTCAACATCACTGCAAAGATAACCGTCTTTGTTGAGATTGCCGATCATCATTATACCAATTTCTTCTTGTTTTTCATTCAGCCCAGAGAGCCCCAACTGCCACTGAAGATGGTCTTTAAGGGTCTTTTTTTCCGAAGTAAAGGCTTCATAATTTGGTGCTTCAGTATTTTCTGATTCCGTATAGACTCGTCCCGTGGAATTATATTCATTGATATAATTTTCCCAGTCTGTATCAGTTCTTATTTTTTCTTCAATGGTGACTTCTTTTGTGGGTGTTTCTTTTTCAGGAGAATCGATTGTATTTTCCAGGGCAGTAATATTTTTGTCAGACAGCTCATCTACCATTGATTCTTCCAGCGCAGGATTTTGTTCCATTTCCTGTTGAATCATCTCGGCAAGCTCAAGACGGGACAACTGAAGCAGCTTGATAGCCTGCTGAAGTTGAGGCGTCATGACAAGTTGCTGAGTTAATATTAGGCTTTGTTGTAATCCAAGTTCCATATTATAGTTTGAAATTTTTTCCCAGATAGATTTTTTTAGCTATTTCACTTGAAATGATTTTATCAGGATTTCCTGATTCAATAACTTTGCCCTGGCTCATAATATATGCATTATCGCAAACCCCAAGGGTTTCTCTCACATTATGATCTGATATTAAAACGCCGATACCTTTTTTAGTCAATTGATAAATTATTTGCTGGATATCAATGACGGCTAAAGGATCAATGCCGGCAAAGGGTTCATCTAAAAGAATAAATAAAGGATCAGTGGCAAGGACTCTTGAAATCTCAAGACGACGTCTCTCTCCCCCGGAAAGAGAGCTGGCTTTTTGATTTGCAAGATTATAGATACCAAGTTCTTTCATCAGATCCATTGCTTTTTGTTGAATATTAAATCCATTCTGCGGCAATACTTCAAGTATGGCCGTGATATTCTGCTGTACTGTCAATTTTTTGAAAATACTTGATTCCTGGGGAAGATAGCCAATCCCTTTTCTGGCTCTAATATACATTGGGAGTCCAGTGATATCTTCCTTATCTATTAGAATTGTTCCACCGTCTGGTTTGATCAACCCCACTGCCATATAAAAGCTTGTTGTTTTGCCTGCTCCGTTTGGTCCTAAAAGACCTGTTACTTGTCCGGGTTTAACTGAAAGGGTTACATCATCTACAACTCGTTTGCCATCATAGATTTTTACAAGATTTTTAAGTACAAGTTGTGTCATTATTGTTTATCTATAATCTTATCTTCAGGGATCTTATCTTCAGGGTTAAAAAAGGCTTCAACTCTTTTTGAGCCTTCACTTTCCACTAGTACCTTATCCTGGAGCCTGAAAAGGGTGAATATTTTCCACGTAAAAAAACTTGAACCTGTTATTAATTTTGGAGATTTGCCTGTGAGAATCAGAATTTCATCTTTTGTTGTATAGACGGCTTCATCAGCAAAGGCCTTTCGTTCTCCAGCAGTATATCTGACATTCCCGGTGGAAACGATTTTTTTTACATTGCTTTGAGCATCACTGCCTTTATTTTTATCATCATCAACAAAGTAAATTTTAATAGAATCTGCAAAAACAATGGAATCTTCTCTGGTTGCTTTGGCATTTCCCATAAATTCCACCATGGAGGTGTCTTTTTGTGCAACCATTTTATCGGACACAATATAAAGGGGAACTTGCTCTGCCTTGGTTTGGGTTTGAGCCTGGGTCTCTGTTATTTGCCAGAGAAGTGTAA
>JAQICW010000216.1 GCA_027858355.1 Desulfobacula sp. | reverse complement strand
TTTTTTTGCCTTTAATACTCTTAAGAATTGTTTCAGCAGATCCAAGATAAGTTGAGTGGGTACAAACTTTACTTTTCCCTGACCCGCGTACTTTTCCACAGTCTTTTTTGTTAATTTTTCCACGGTATGTTTCATGATAAAGATAATAAGTTTTATTGCCTTGTTTTCGTGTGATTATAGTTCCCAAACTAATCTACTTAATGTTTTTCACTACACTTAGCATGCATAGTCAATAATATCAATAAAAATTAGTAATAAATATATCACTACACTAAATATTCCAAAAAAACATATAAATTCAACTACTTGTTGTTTTGATTATGGACTACCGAGAAGACTCAGGTCAAAGGGTCGTTGCGATCTCATGGTGGCTTTACTGAGACAGCGGTACCGTTCATTTTGAGCGAGACGGTTGATGAGGAGAAGCAAAAGAAAAGCGCAAAGAATTGGGAGCTTTTTGATTATCTTATTAATCGTTGTAATGGGTTATAGAAGTAATTTTGAGCCTTGATCAGTGGATTTGAAAAATTTAAGATCGTTCAAACCGTCCCTATTTATCCTAAATATTTAATGGAACCCATCGTCGATCAAGTTTCATATGAAGTGCCCTGTTAAAAATTAGGTTGACTTTTATTCGGTTATGTTATTGAATTTTTTTTACTAATGTGGAGTCAAACTGATTTTTAATATAATTTTTCTTTTCACTATCAAAATAGTTAAAAGTTCTTTATGAAAAAATTTGCTCAATTATTATTTGTGTTATCTATTATGATGGTTGCTTTAAACCTGAATACCAGGCAATCCTCTGCTGGATGTGAGGACCCGGAAACATTGGTTTTTTCCATAATTCCCACTGAAGAGAGTATTCAGGAGTTAACCATTTACAAGCCGGTTATCGATTATCTTGGGAGGATGACAGGGACAAAAATAAAATTCTATGTGCCAATATATTATGAAAACGTAATTCAGGGCATGGCGAAAAAATGGATAGATGTGGCTATTCTTGGACCATACTCTTATGTGATTGCCAATAAAAAGGAACCGGACATTCAGGTTTTTGCCACCTATATAAAAAAAGCCGGTTATATTCAAGAAGAAGGGCCGGGCTATAAATCCATACTCATAACCAAAAAAGGGTCAGGCTATGTTTCCATTAAATCTTTAAAAGGCGCCATAGTAGGTCTCACAAATCTATCAAGCACCTCGGGGTACCTGATACCAAGGGTGTTATTTGCAAAATATATCAATATGCCATTTGAAAAATATTTTGGTAAGATAGTTTATACTGGCGGCCACGACCTGTCTGCCATGGCCATATATGATGGAAGAATAGATGCAGCATTTGTAGCCACCCATCGATTTGATAATGCCATTAACCGGGGAATTATAAAAAAAGATGACTATAATTATTTATGGAGTTCGCCGATTATCCCCCAGGATCCTTTCTGTTACAGAAATGCTTTATGCCCGGAACTGAAAAAAAAGATCATTGATACTTTTCTTACCCTCCACACTCAATCTTCTTGTTCTCAATTTCTGATAGATATTAACGCCAAAGGTTTTGTGGAAATGAACTCTGAAGATTATGATGTGATAAGGGAATTAGAACAAAAAATAGAATAAACCATACCCTTTGACAGACCTAATCCTGGTATAGTGACATAAAATTGAAAGGATAATCCATAGGGAAAGCGTGCAATGAGTCTTACGCATAAACTTATTTTCGGATACATTACCATTGCTTTGATGATGTGTGGCGCCGGTTATTTGACGATTACATCATTTAACAAATTAAAAAATAAAATAGTTCAGCTAGAAACTGATTCCATTGAAATATTCAAATCTTCCTATAAGATAGTCCACGCCCTTGAAACCAGCAAAGAATCAATAAAAGCCCTGATGGATAATCAGCCTAAAATAATCTATACATTTTCACAAATTTCCGATACGAACCAGGAGTTAGAAAACAAGGATCAGATCAAGAAAAAATTGATAACAGATCTTAACAAGGTTGAAAGCAGTTTGTCTTCATTAATTGGAACAGAATTTTACAGGATTCAAAAGGATGGAAACCCCCAATTTAATAATAGCGAACAAACTATTTTGACAGGCAGGCATAATGTAGAAAAAAAACACTTTTATTATTACTTGAAATACCTATCTCATTTCATTCATCTTGTTGAAAACATACCGGAAAATGCACCTCGTTTTTTTAAAAAGACACTTGAACCTCACTATAAGCTGAACATTTATCCAATTATAGAACAATACAGGAAAAACAAACGAAAAAAGAATGCAGAGAGAGTTAAAAACATCATTATTGAATACCTGCCTAATGTTGGCGTCATCATAATTTTTTCAACCATATTAATCCTATTAAGTATCTTATTACTGGGTGGCTGGGTGTCAAGCTATGTTTTCAAACCCATCAATGACCTGACAGCTGCTGCTAAAAATGTTGGCAAAGGAAACTTTGAAACCAGAATAAAGATCAAAAGCAAAGATGAGATTGGAGTTTTAACGGATGTATTTAACAATATGATAAAAGATTTAAGAGAATCAACCGTTTCAAAAACCTATATGGATAACATAGTCAAGTCAATGCTGGATACATTGATTGTTGCAAATCCTGACTTCACAATTAGAAAGGTCAATCAGTCGGCCACCGATATGCTGGGTTATAGCCGGGAAGAACTTTTGGGGCAGTCCATTGAAAATATAATTCTGCCTGAAAATACCGATTCCTCCATAATTGACTTATTTATTCATAAGGGTTCAATTGCCAATGTTGAAATGATTTATCTAACAAAGGATGGCATAAAAATTCCTGTTCTCTTTTCAGGCTCAACTTTTTTTAATAATAATTCCCAGGTTGACGGAATTGTTTGCGTAGCACAGGATATAGCTGATCTGAAGCGTACACAAGCAAATCTGAAAAAGGCTTATGACGAAATGGAACAGAAGGTGGAAAGGCGAACAGGCGAGTTATCGATAACGAACAAATTTTTAAAAAAAGAAATTAAAGAGCGTATCATTACAGAGAAAGCACTGAAAAATTCTGAAAGAAAACTCAGGAGCCTGTCTTCAAGGGTTCTAACAACTCAGGAAAAAGTACGTAGACAACTATCTTGTGAATTGCATGATGATTTGGGACAATCTTTATCCTTATTAAAGGTAAAGCTGAGTTTCCTACAAACAAAAGCTGGCTGTGAGAACAAATTTAATGATGAAACATTGACTGATATTCAAGAATACATCGATTTTATAATCGAAGATGTTCGACGTCTATCAAGGGATCTTAGCCCGTCAATCCTGGAAGATTTGGGATTGACAGCGGCATTAAAATGGATGCTTAATGAATTTTCTGACCATTACCCCACTAAATACTCACTGAATATTGATAATGTTGATGTTTGCTTCGTATCGGAAAACCAGATAATGATTTACAGAATTTTTCAAGAGTTTTTAACCAATGTGGGAAAACATGCTAATGCGGACGCCATCAGCGTTTCAATTCAAAAAAAAAAGAACGAAATCATTTTTATTATGGAAGATAATGGCGTTGGATTTGATCTAACAGAACTATCCTCAAGGCAGTCTACTCAAAAAGGTATTGGATTGGCAGCTATGCAGGAAAGGGCTTTGATGCTGGGGTCATATTTGAATATCGTTGCCCAAAAAGGAAAAGGCACTAGAATATCATTTATAATTAGGAGGGAAAAGAATGAAAATCTATCGAACATTGCTTGCTGATGATCATATAATGTTTCGCCTTGGCATGACAAAAATACTTGAAGATATTGATTATATAAAAGTTATAGGCGAGGCAAATGACGGATTTGAGCTTTTGCAAATGATCGATGAAATGTCTCCCCACCTCGTCCTTTTAGACATTTCCATGCCTAAAATTCGTGGGATAGAGGCAACCCGGGAAATAAAACAGATCAACCCTACTGTAAAAGTTATCATTCTTACTATGCATAATAATATGGAATATCTTCAACATTCCATTTCAGCAGGAGCAGACGGATATGTACTAAAACAAGATGCCGGGGCCGAACTTTTTGCGGCAATAAAAACTATGATTAATGGCGGTATATATATATCAAAAACATTTACCAAGGATTTGACTTTAAATTTCATTAAAAAATGTCATGGTGACCAGATCTGGAAACCACAAACACTCACTAACCGCCAACGGGAAGTACTCACACTCATCTCTCAAGGAGAAACAAACAATGAAATTGCCAGGCTATTGTTTTTAAGTGTCAGAACCGTTGAAAAACACCGGGCAAAAATTATGGCAATAAAGAACTTGAAAACAACGGCAGATATTGTTAAGTATGCCATTCGGAAAAAATATACCTCTATTTCAAATCTGTAAGTAGATCTTTTAATTCAAGCGATTTAGATCAAACTGGGTAATTCTACCCATGCTAGTTTACGTATATTCACGCATTGTATTATCGGTTCGATATTGTTACACCTTAACATCTGTGGATATCCATATTTCAATATAAAGTTTTTTATCTTGGAAACTTGTTAAACTTTTTTTCATTGAAAGGGGGTGTATAAAAAAAACGGCCGTATATCTGGTTCAAGCAATATTAACCAATAACAGGAGAGAAAAATGTATCAAACTAGAAAATTTTTCATGGCTATGACCCTTTTCTTGAGTTTTTTTATAATATTTTCTGTATCCGGCAGTGCTCAAGCAGCCGGGTGCGAGGACCCAGATTCAATTACATTCTCAATAATTCCCACCGAGGAAACCATTCAGGAATTGACAATTTATAAACCGGTTATTGATTATCTTGCCAAAATGACAGGGAAAAAAGTCGAATTTTATATGCCCACATCCTATGCTACTGTTGTTGAAGCCATGATCGGCAAATGGGTAGATGTTGCAGTACATGGTCCCTATTCCTATGTTTTAGCCAATGCCAAGGACCCGGATATCGAGGTCTTTGCCACCTATGCCAAGAAACCTGGACATATTCAGGAAGAGGGGCCTGGTTACAAGGCCTGTCTGATTACCCGCAAAGGCAGTGGGTTTGACACTATCGAATCACTGAAAGGGGCGGTTATAGGGCTCACTGATCCGGCCAGTACATCCGGGAACCTGGTTCCCAGGGTGGTGTTTACAAAAGTTATCAATACCTCTCTGGAAAGCTATTTCAAAAAGATCGTATATACCGGCGGGCATGATCTTTCGACAATGGCGGTTTACGATGGAAAAGTGGATGCTGCCTTTGTTGCGACACACCGGTTTGATAATGTTATAGAACGAGGTATGGTGAAAAAAGACGATTTCAATTACCTTTGGTTTTCACCGACCGTCCCACAGGATCCTTTCTGTTATCGCAAATCCCTGTGCCCGGACTTGAAGAAAAAGATTGAAGAAACGTTTTTGACACTACACGCTCAGCCATCCTGTGCAGCTTATCTTAAAAACGTCAACTCCAATAAATTCGTTAAGATGACATCTGCAGACTATGATGTTATTCGTGATCTTAAAAAAGCCAAGGACGCAAAGAAAAATTAGCAGATAGTCATTAAAAAAGCGATGTCACGCCGCTTTTTACCATTTTATTAAGGAAGGATTGGAGAAATAAATGGCCACACTGGAAGTTAAAGATTTAAAAATACGCTACTCTCGCTCTGGCCCTGAAATTCTCAAAGGAGTCAGCCTGTCAGTCTCACCGGGGGATTTTTTTGCTATCATCGGGCCCAGCGGTGCCGGTAAATCCACATTGATACGCTGTATCAACCGCCTGGTGGAACCTACTTCGGGTGAGGTTTTTCTGATGGGAAAGAATATTACCCAAATGGGTAATCGTGCGCTACGCCGAGCCAGAAGAGATATGGGAATGATATTTCAGGAGTTTAATCTGGTGGAAAGAATGTCTGTGATAGACAATGTTCTTTCCGGCCGGCTGGGCTATGTGGGAACCGTTAGAAGTTTTTTGCGCATGTATCCCAAATGTGAAATCCGCAAGGCACTGGAATTGCTGGACAAAGTTGGTTTGGGGGATTTTGTGGATAAACGGGCTGATGAACTTAGCGGTGGTCAACGGCAGCGGGTGGGGATCGCCCGGGCTCTGATCCAGGAACCCCAAATTTTGCTCGTTGATGAACCCACCTCAAGTCTGGATCCCAAAATAGCACGGGAAGTCATGGGTATGATTAGAACAATGTCCCAGGATATGGATGTGCCCGTCTTGTGCAATATCCATGATGTCCAGCTGGCACTGGAGTTTTCCAATAAGGTCATCGGCCTTCAGGATGGCATCAAGAAATTTGATGGGCCGACCAAAGATGTGGACAAGGCCACCCTGGACGGAATATATGCAATGGAAATATTGTAGAAAATAAAGGAAGCCTTATGAGCCAGAAAAATTTAGACCAGCATCTTGACACTATTCTTTCACGTCGACTAAAATCCAAAGCAATCAGGTATACCGGGTATCTGATATTATTCGGACTGATTTTATGGAGTATCGAAAGTACTATTATCAAGGACACTGACTGGGCCAGGATTGGCGGACCCGCATCCCTTTTCAAGGCAGTAGCCCGCTTTTTCCCACCGGATCCATCGGTTTTTAAACACCTGCTCGGCCCGACCATCGAAACTTTTATGATTGCCTGTCTGGGTACCATGATTGCGGTGGTGATCTCCCTTCCCGTTGCCTGGTGTGCCGCCCTGAATATCACGCCCTCAAAGTTGATCGCATACCCCATAGGACGGGCAATTATGACACTGACCCGATCGGTCCACGAGATTGTCTGGGGCCTGATTTTTGTATCTGCGGTGGGTCTTGGCGCCTTTCCGGGCATTCTTGCAGTGTCCATGCGATCCATCGGCTTTATTTCAAAGCTCACGGCTGAAGCGGTTGAGGACATTGACCCCGGGCCTTTGGAGGCGATCAAGGCAGTGGGCGGTAATGACCTGCAGGTCATATTGTTTGGTGTGGTTCCTCAGGTGTTGCCGATCTTTCTCGGTCATGTCATCTTCCAATGGGATATCAATATCCGGCGGGCCACGATCATGGGTCTTGTCGGTGCCGGAGGCTTGGGACTGACCTTTCATCGTCAATTGGTTATGTATAATTATGGCGGCGTGACAACGGTAATTATCGCCATAATTTTTCTTATTGCCATCGGTGAAGTATGCTCCTACTACGGCCGTAAAGCCATTCATTAATTATGGAAAATAAGTGAAAGGAAGTATTTGATGTCAGCCACAACCATTTCAACAACCAGCGGTGGAACATTAACCTGGAAACGATTCAAATATCCACAATCTTTGATCAAGTATATTGTCCTGATGGGTATCTTGATTTTCATTACAGTTTCCATTAAATACCTGAATATCCATCTGGAACGTTTGCTGGGCCTGTTCCCGAGAATCGCAGACCTGTTTGCCAACCGATACTATCCGGCGGACATAGACTATATTTTAGACAGTGAATATCTCCATTATGTCATTGAAACCATTAAAATGGCATATCTGGGAGCTCTTTTCGGCATCCTTTTTTCCATACCGCTTTCCTGGTTTGCCTCCTATAACATGTCCCCCAATAAACGCTTTTTATATCCTGCAGCCCGCTTTTTTCTCATACTTTGTCGCTCCGTGCATGAAATGATATGGACCATTCTTTTTGTGACCATTATCGGATTCGGAATGCTGCCCGGGGTTTTGGCACTTACCCTGTTCAGTATTGGATTTGCGGGCAAATTGTTCTCAGAAGAAATTGAAGACATTTCCATTGGTCAGGTTGAGGCGATTCAAGCTACAGGGGCAAACCCTCTGCAGGTATTTGTCTATGCCGTATTGCCCCAGGTTAAGGTCGCCTGGACCGGGATATCTATTTATACCTGGGACACAGCTTTCAGAGCTGCTACAGTAGTCGGGTTCTTCGGTGCCGGCGGTATGGGATGGTATCTTCGAAGGACCGTTCAGCAGATAGAAAGCAACCGGGTGGCGGCAATACTTTTATCTATTATTGCATTGGTCATTATTTCTGAAGTAACTTCGGCCTGGGCCAGGAATAAAGTCGGTGCCAAAAGGGGATAAAAAAAAGGAGCACTATTCGTTTAAAATTGGTATGATTATTTTGATTACCCCCTTGAATTAATAATTAAAACATATTTTATCCAAAAAAATAGTAAGTAAAGGATGGTTGACTGTGAAACAAACCGCCAGGGCTGCTGTAATGACAATCCCGAAACAGGATCTGGAACTCATTGAATATCCTTTGCCACAGGTGGAAAAAGGCTGTATTTTGGTTAAAGTCATCTGCTGTACTATCTGTGGTTCAGATCTGCATACCTGGCAGGGCCGGAGGAAATCTCCGGTTCCCATAATTCTCGGCCATGAAATTATTGGAAAAATTGTAGAGCTTGGCCATGGGGTGACCCATGATTCCGGAGATCAGCTCTTGGATGTAGGGGACCGTATCACATGGACAATTATGGATAATTGCGGAAAATGTTTCTTTTGCCGGGAAAAAGGATTGATGATGAAATGCCGCAGCCTTCGCAAATACGGGCATGATTCTTGTGCAAATCCGCCTCATTTAGCAGGTGGTTTTGCTGAATATTGTTATATCACACCGGGAACATGTGTTGTCAAAATACCTGAAAACCTTTCTGATGAAGAAGTTGCCCCTGCAAATTGCACACTGGCAACTGCAGTAGCAGCTTTGGAGGCATTAAAAGTTCAGCCCCTTGAAAATATTTTGATCCAAGGCGCCGGGGCTTTGGGCTTTTATGCATCAGCACTGGCCAATTATTATGGGTGCAATCAAATCATTGTAACGGATATTCTTGATCACAGGCTGGATGCAATCAAAAAGTTTGGTGCTACAAAAACCATTAATACCAAAAACATGGAAAATAGTGAAATCATTGATACAATTTTGTCTTTGACCAATGGACATGGTGTGGATTGCGCCATTGAAGCAGCGGGACTGCCATCAATTATACCTTTGGGTTTAAAATCCCTGAGAATTGGGGGGCGCTATGCATTGGTTGGAATCGTTTTTAAAGGTGCTGATTTTAATTATGACGCAGGAGATATTGTTTTAAGAATGCTCAATGTGATGGGTGTTCATAACTATGATACAAAACATTTACAAATGGGAGTCGATTTTCTGTCTAAAACATGTGGAGAATTCCCCTTTAAATCACTTGTTTCACACCATGTGACATTGGACAATATCAATCAAGGACTTCGGGCCGCAGCTTCAGGTGAGCATATCAGAGTAGCTGTTTTTCCATAGTTATCAACTACTTTGGGGATTCGTCCATGCATACATACCACTGAGGTATCTAACTGCCCAAACGAAGGAGTCCACACCTTTATATCGCACATTCTACATGATCCATCACAAGGAAAAGCATCTCTCTGATCCGCTCAAACTGCTTATCAACCTGATCAAACAGGAGTAAACGCCTTACATCAATTGGCAACATCCTTTAAAAACTCTAAAAGAGCTTGAATTGAATTTTTATGCAGTGTATACAATTTTGTCATGATAATTTAATTTTTCATGAAAAGGGGTTATCAATATGAATCTTGGCCAACTTAAAATTTTTTACCTTTCCAGCAAAATGGGGTCTTTAAGCAAAGCTGCTGAAGAGCTCAATGTTACCCAACCTGCAATAACAAAAGGTATCCAGCGTCTCCAGGAATACTATGAAATAAAACTGTTTAATCGATTCGGGAAAAAACTGGTTTTAACGGATGCAGGAATTGCATTGTATAAAATTGCTGAAAAAATATTCGACCTTGAGATCCATGCTGAAGCTACCATCAGGGAATTCTTACAGAAAAAACAAGGCCATATCCGTATTGATGCCAGTGAGAGTTTCGGGGCTTATTATCTGCCGTCAATTGTAAACCCGGTCAGCAAAGAACATCCCAATGTCCGCTTTTCAGTAAACATTTTGCCCTCTACCCTTGTTGTGGAAAATGTCGCCAACCTGAATAATGATATCGGGTTCATATCCTATCCCATAAAAAACGAGAAAGTAAGTTGCCGTGAAATCCTTGAAGATCATATGATTTTTATTGCTTCACCATCCCATCCCCTTGTAAATAAGAAGCACTTAACCCAGATGGATCTTTCCGGGCAGTCCATGATTGTTCATGAAAAAGGGTCCCTTCCCTTTCAGGTGACCCATGATTTTTTTAAAAAAAACAAGATTGATATTGTTGTTTCACTTGAACTTTCAAGTAACAGGGCCATCAAAAAAGCTGTGGAAGACGGCCTTGGCATTGCATTGGTTTCAAGGAACACGGTTTATGGGCATATCCAAACGAAAAAACTGGCCGTGCTGCCATTCCCCGGGCCACCCATTACGCACAAGTTTTATATTGTACATCATAAGGACAAATACTTTTCTGAGGTACTCAATCAATTGGTTAAAAAGGTTGATCATTGGGCTCTTGAATATCACCGGTCAATTAAAACCAGTATTATTTAGGGCTTTTCTCCCCGGATTCAGGGATCAACCATATCGATATGATTCCCAAAAGTGAAATACCCGAGAGAATCATAAAAAGCGGTCGATATGAATGGAAAAAATCCACGGTAATGCCTGAAAAATATATGGACAGAATCGTCCCTGTATGTCCAAAAAACTGAAGTGCGCCTGCACCGCTGCCACTGCTGTTCCTGGGCACCAGATCCAGCATCCAGGCGAAAAACAACAGGCCGATTAAATTATCAAAAAACCCGATTAAAATTATAAAATATACGTTGATCGTTAAATCCTCCATCCGGGACAGCAGCAATGTGGATATTAAAATAACGAAAAACCCGATCAAGATGGTCTTTTTTTTCCCCCCCTTGAAAATCACATCGGAAACATACCCACCCAAAGGCCTGGAAATGATTCCTGACAGAGGATAAAGTGCTGCGAATAAACCCGCTTGAACCAGCGACATATCATAGCTTTCAAATAAAAAGGAAGGCAGCCAGATCAAATTGCTATAGGTAATATAACAAAGGCAAAAAAAACCCAGACCTAAAAGACACATTTCCCTTGAAAAGACTTGTCTGTTTATCCTGACAAAAGATAAGTTTTTAATTGGCCCAAGGCTGTTGGACTCAGTCTCATCAGTTTTGGAAGACGTGTCAATAGACGATGCTTTGATGGCTAATTTAAAAACAATGAGTCCGGGTATAAAAACCAGGGGAGCTGACCAGAAAACCGCACGCCAGCCAAATGTCTGGCCGATATATCCGGCAAGAAAAAATGCAGCAACAGTAAAAACAGCCGTGGATGTCATGACCAGACCCAATACTCTCCCCCTTTGACTGAAAGGAAAGTGCTGGTCCAGGATTTTGATAATCGGGCTGAACCCGCATCCCTGACCCAAACCATTGAGGCACTGGGAAGGGACCAAATGCCATAATCCGCTGCCAAAACTGAACACTATATTTGAAAAAGCGGAAATCAATCCGCCTGTAAAAACAACCTTCCTGGCACCGAACAGGTCACTCAGGTGGCCGGCAGGAAGCTGGACCAGTGTATAGAAAACATAAAACGAAGCCCCTATAAGGCCGATACGAGCATGGGAAATATCAAGATCTGACATGATCAGCGGAATAACCGGAGAAAGATTTAACCGATTCAGGTAAAAGAAACCATATATGAGCCAGCAGTAAAATATAATTTTAAATTTCTCGGGGCTCACAATATCCCTCTAATTGTCAGTTAAAAACCATAATATTTCTATTTTTGAAAACCTGTTGAATGAGCTTTGAAGCAAATACCTTGTCACATGAACCAAAATCATTGCTTGTTCCAGATATGACAATGTCTTTATTTGTTTCAAACCTGACATGGGCTCCGCCAAGTTGATATACAGAACTTTGAAAAAACCCCAACTCCCTGATTTCATTTTTTGTATTTTGTAAAATTTCCCTATGCCACAGATCCCCGGACCGCAGGCAGTTCAAGCCGTCTATAACACCACCCATAATCGTCACAATCAAGATTTTGCCGTTATATCCTTTTGGAAGTATTGTTTTTTCAATTATTTTTTTCGGATCACACCCATGGTCACGGAATCTTTTTAACGCTTTTATCCTTCTGTCAAGCACGTGAGAAGGATAGATTTGATCCCTTGATTCTCTTTGCATAACAAGGCTATTGATTAACCAATCCATATCTGCCAAAGTCGGCCTCACATTATACTGCATGCTTAATTTTAATGCATCTTCAAATTCAAACGCTTTTACACAGGCCAGCAATTTTTTATAAACAACTGCTTTATTCTGCAGGGAGGATGACGTGGTTATCAAGGGTAGGGCCTGCTCAACTAATTTCAAGAAGTTGATTAAGATTTGTTATAACGCTAAACCGCGTGTGAACATCCGGATCAGGCCAGGAACGTTTCACAAGAGAGTGTTTTATCCATATTGGGTTAATACCAACGGAACCGGCCCCAAGGACATCCTTTTGAAAGTCATCTCCCACATAAATCGCTTCTGCAGGTTTTATATTCATTTTTTCCAGACAGAGTAAAAAAGGTTTGGAGTCTGGTTTTGCAGGCATTCCTGACTCTCCTGC
>JAQICW010000465.1 GCA_027858355.1 Desulfobacula sp. | reverse complement strand
CCATCTACTGCGTTGCACCAAAGGCCTAATACGTATAGTATTAAACATTTGATGCGCCTTGTAGATGAACCAAAATCCTGCGCTATTTCTGCTCAATTTATTTCATTTGAGGTCCTAATGTTTTGTTTGGTGACAAAAAATGCCACAGACCCTGTTTCAGGAAAACCCGGAACAGGGCATGGCATTTTCCCTCTGATTTAGGCCGCCTGAAATTTATCTCTGTATTCGGTACGCGCCGGAACAAACCACGGTTGTTCATTCGGATACCACCATAAATTTTCAAGAGCATTGCCTGGATAGGCTTCATTAAAACCCTGTTTGGTGTTGGCATCCAATAGAGCATCAACGCCTTTTACAACACTGTTGTAACCCGTGCTTTTGGCCATGATAGCTCCGGCTTCAGCAGTATAAGCCCAGTTGATGAAAGCATATGCCTGTTCTAAATTCTCGGCGTTCTTGACAATACTCATGGAGTCAACCCAGGTCATGGCGCCTTCTTTTGGTGCCATGTAGGTAACAGGTTTACCTTCCTTTTTCATGGTCAAAATAGGACCGTCCCAGGTCTGACCAATTACACAGCCGTTCTGCAAAAATGCCAACTGGTGATCCTGGGCATTATTCCAGAACATTTTGATGTTCTTTTTTTTGAGGATCAAGAACTTGAGAATTTCATCATATACTTTACGCATTTTTGTTTCATCTTGATACGTATCGTACATCCGGTTGGAAGGAACCTGACCTATTGCATCCAAGTATAATCCGGCACCGATAAATACCGAATGCGGCCGACAGGTCACTTTTTGAATAAACTCAGGTTCCCACATGGTGCCATAGGAAAGTTCACCATATTTATAATTAAGTTCGTCCGTGTTAAAGGTGATCGCCTCAGTGCCCCAGTCATACGGCAGACCTACGCGTTTGCCATTGATAACACCCCCTTGTTCTTTGGATGATTCATAGAAGGAGGGTTCAAGGTTTTTCAAGTTTGAAATTTTGCTTTCGTCCATTGCCTGGTACAATTCAAATTCCATGTGCAAAGCGATTTCGGTAATGGAGGGCTGGGCAATGTCGAATCCCTTGGCCCGGGCAGCACGTAATTTATTCATGCACTCCTGGTTGGAGGAGTAGTTGGTTACCTTGACCTTGATGCCAGTTGCTTTTTCAAAGGCTTTGATGACTTCGGGTTTTGAGTAATCCGGCCAGGTATAAAGATTCAGGTTGCCTGAAGATGACAAAGCATCTTTAATAAACCAGGGCCCCATACCCGCAGTTGCATACACTCCCAGACCCATGGCCGTCGATTTTTTAATAAATGACCGTCTAGTGATAGTGTTGTTGTCTTTTTCTTTTTGACTTGTTTTTTCCATTTTCATCTCCTTAATTAAGTGTGAGTAAAATGGCAATAATCAAACAAATACAAGGCGTGGAATGCCATTGCGTTGTCCCTTTTTACCGGCATTGCACCAGTAATCGGTAAAATTTTGCCCCGAAAAATCATTTTACACTAAAAGACTTTTAAGAAACGATAGCCTTTGTATACTCATCTTCCAAATCATCGATTGTGCAGCCTTCAATGTAGATAATCTTATAAACTACATATTTTTTATCCATAGTGCAACTTTTAAAAAAATAACTCTGGGCAAAAAAAAATCAGATATCGCTCTGAGCGACATATTTAGAATTGCTGAAATATAGTCATTGCGCATTCATCAATATAGTTATAAGGAAGTGTATCGATTTAAAGTGTTATAACCTTTGTTGTTAAACAGGAGCCATGCATGAATATTTTACACATCTCAGATATTCATTTCGGTCCCCGCCACTGGGATGGAAACGACAAGATTCTGATAAAAAAGATCAATTCTTTTGACACCGATATCGTTATCAATACCGGAGACAGTACAACTGATGGACTGGAAGATGAATATATCAACGCAGGACGATTCTTAAAAGCGATCAAGTGCGAAAATATCATCTCTATCATTGGCAACCATGACAAAAGGAATCTGCGCTCCCATGAATTATTCCGAAAATATATTTACAATCCGGAAATCGTTTACATCCCTGAAATGGAGAAAACCAATAAACAGCATCTGTTTTTGAACCGGGAAATAGCCAAGGTTCGGGACAATTTCACAGACATTAATTTTATTAAGTCCATTTCAATAAACAAACTGATCGTTTTGATTATCAGCATTGATTCCAATGAATTGTACAGTGATGATGGATATGTTGAAAAAGAAGTTCTGAGCGCGATTTCCAAGAAAATCAAACAGATGGAATATGATTTGCCCCTGCTGCTGATCCACCATTCCCTTTTGGGGACTGACGAGAATCCTTTAAAAAACTCCTCTTCCATTATTGATTTTGTACATGAGCATAATATTAAAAATGTTTTTTGCGGCCATACCCATGAACTGGAACTCATGCAAACGACTGATTTATATAGCGGGAATTCTTTTACCCAGTTTATGTGTGGTTCTTTGTCTTCTAACAATCATATCAACGATGACAACATGTTCCTGTATTATGAAAACCTGGGCCACGAAAACATGCATTTAACTCTGGTAAGAATTTTTCTTAAGGAGGGGAAGGTGACGTTTAAAGAGGAAAAAATCTTTTAAAAACCTTTTTTATTGGAACCCGGATACGTTTTTGGTCCTCCAAAAAAGTAGGCACAAGGTTAATCCACTTTTAGATAAAATAGTGAGAAGAACTATCCATTTCTTGGATAGTCAGAAATCCGGGCTTTTTACAGTTTCAATATAGGAAAATTGAATTTTTTAGATCTTAATTTCTAAAATGAATTTCATAGGGATGGCAGAAAAATGAAAATTGAAATATCAGATATTGTGGTTGTGTATTTCTCTTGAAAGCGAGCGATTCACGTTATATTTCTCACCCAGGCCGTGAAGTATAACCCTCAATACTTGTTTTGGAAGTCCTTACCCAATTTCAACTTTGACTCGTCAGCTTTTAGACCATCATTAAACACCACGAAAAAATTCAGTTTGCTAGGAATTGTAAACTATGCGATGCATGTTAAAAAGCTTATCCTATATCTGACACGCCTCACTTCACACTACTTCTTCCAGCCCTGCCTATATTAAAAAATTTGATAGTCATTGATAATACCATTCATAATTGTTAATATTTCAAGAGCGAGTAGAAACAATTTTCGATCTACTATAAAATAGTAACGGGGCGGGAATTAATTCACAGTGGCGTCATTCTCAATATATAGCGTGAGCACCTATGCTCAAAATCAATCAATGGATATATTCCACATCACATATTTGTCCAAAGGAAATAGGCCGGATTGGTGGTCTTATATTAAGGGAGCCGACTTGCGGCACCTCAGTCCCAAGTGCTTCAGCCGCAATTTCTGCAACAGCCGGACCGCACATTCTACCCTGACAGTTCCCCATTCCGCATCGGGTTCTAATTTTTATCTCATTAACCTCATGGCAGCCCTGTGCAACCGCCATACGGAGGTCAGAAGCCCGTACACGCTCACACCGGCAGACAATCACATCATCATCCACCTTATAAAGCTCTGGGTTTGGTGCAAACCAATTATCAACAAAGGCTCTGGGGGCCAGGGTTTTATTCATACTTTTGTCCACGGCATGACACTGGTTTGATGCTTCAGCATTGGAAATCATGTTCAGTCGAAGGGACACATCGATTCCGGCCATGGTTCCTTTCAATGCAGATGCATCAGCGCCATGGACAAACGCGCTGTCACCGATCACATAAATTCTTTCATTGCTGCTCATCCCCCTGTCATCGGTTTTGGGATACCAGTACCGCTGTTGACTGTCCCAGGCGTGCTCAAGCCTGAGCATCCGTGACATATGGGTGCGGGGGATGACACCATGGTGAGAAAGAAGGGTAGCTGCCTCAAATTCAAGGGTTTTCCGTGGTGTAACACAGCTTACGGAAGCAAGTCTCTGATTTCCATGGGCTGCAATTTGGGTAACCCCATGTACAATGGGGACCTTACTTGTGTATAGTTTTTTCATCATCCCGGCTCCTTTTAAAAGAAAAGGCATATCCTTCATTGCCCTGGGAAGGGCACCAAGGGAGGTGAGCCGTTTTGTGAAGGGGGCCATATCCAGTATGGCAGCGATATCGACCCCAAGGGATGAAAGGTGTGAGGAAACCAGGGGTATCAACGGTCCATTGCCTGCAATGATGACAGGCCCCGGGGGTGTTACGCCTGCGTCTTTGTAAAGAATATCGCTGGCACCTGCCCCCATAACCCCGGGCAATGTCCACCCAGCAAAGGGAACTGGGCGCTCCATGGCGCCTGTGGCAACAACCATATACTGGGATTTTATCTCACTGGATTTGCCCTTGTGGGAGCAGATTATCCTGCCGGGTTCTGCAAACCAGATAATGGTTTCAGGGGCGTAATGGGCACCGCTTTTAAAAAAACGGTTAATTATGTCCAGGCCTGTTTTGCGATCATCGGCTTGGAGAAATCGTTTTTCTGCCGTTTCGGCCGAAAGTTTTCTGTAAATCTGCCCTCCAGGCATTTCCTGCTCATCGATCAGCATAACCTCCAGGCCGTTTTCTGCAGCGGCACTGGCCGCGTTGAGTCCGGAAGGACCTCCACCGATGACAATCAGGTCCCATTGATGCTGCATCAGTTTGTCTCCACTAGTGTCATTTGTTTCTTAATTCTCATCCCATCCTTTACCGAAATCATGCAGGACTGCTGGTTGGGCAAATCATCTATTTCCACCAGACAATCAAAGCAGACACCCATGAGGCAATGGGGGGCACACTGTTCACCGGTAATGATATTGATGCTGGTATAGTCGGCATGTATATGTCCCAGTATTGCTGCAGCCACACTGATGCCTTCGGGAACCCTGTATTCAATTTCTTCAAAGTATATTGTTATCAGTTTATCCCCCTTATTTTCTATCATCATCAGGCTTTTTTCACCTCAGTTTTTTTAAAACGTGACAGGCTAAAGATCTGTTGATCCGGGGGTAGTCCTTTGCCAAGAACAAAATCCGGCAATGTTTCTGCATGGGCTGCTGCAAGGGTCACAGCACTGTGGGTGTTGATGAGAAAGGCATTGGAATGCCCGGGAATTGTATCGTAAACAGGGTATCCATCCCGGGGCATCACCCGCAGGCTGCTCCAGCATCGAATTACCCTTAAGTTTGCAATGGCCGGCCAGACCGACACTGCCCAGTTCGCTTCTTTTGCCAGTGATTCAGGGACTAAACCTGTATCCATACCGACATTTTCATGCATAAATCCCACCATAACCGTTCCACCAGGTGTCCGCGTGATCCCCAGTAAAGGAATGGGCAAAATGTCACCCACCCGTTCCGTTAAAAGAACTTGTCCCCGGGTTGGTTGGACAGGCACCTTGAGATCAAAGTGAGATGCCAGTTGACGGTTTCCTATCCCACCGGCCAGAACCAGCCGTTCACATGAAAAAATATTTTTTGCGGTTTTTACGACATATCCTTTGTTTTCTCTGGAAATGCCGGTGACCCTGGAATCGTTTAAAAAATTTCCCCCAAGGTTGACCATGCCCTGGCGCAGGGCAAATAACAGCTTCAAGGGCTCCACATAACCATCTCCCTCACAAAAAGCCCCCCCCACAACCTGATCCCCGAAGTTGATCCTAGGCAACATCTTTTCAAGCTCCTCCCGGGAAATCATTATCCCGGGATAATCTCCGCCGGATTGGATACTAAGGCCGTCAATGTACTGGGAACGCTGGTTGAAATCTTCCTCTCCAAGACAGGGAATAATGCCCCCCGATGGGGAGTAAACGATATCTATCCCCGAGGTGTCTAAAAGCTCACGGCCAAGGGCCGGGAAGAGTCTGGATGATAAAAACCCCAATCGGGCGTATTCCGGGCATCCCAGAGCTTTGGACTGACTCCAGATAAGTCCCATGTTGCTGCGGGATGCTCTGTCCAGAATCGGGGGGGCATCCAGGATTGCAACGCTGCATCCTTTTTTAGCTAAACCGTATCCAACTGCAGCGCCAATGATTCCACCGCCTGCAATAATGATATCAAAATGCTGCTTATCATTGGACCGAATCCTTCTGCCTGCCCCGGGGATTGAAGCGCGTATTTTTTTTATAACAAATGAGGGAAAATGTTGTTTCATCTATATTACAAGTTGTTCCTGTTTTTTTTTAGATCTATTGTTTCATGGTTTTTTATAGACAATGGCATCGATTTCAACTTTGCAGTCACACATCATGGCCGTTTGGACCGTTACTCTTGCCGGGGCGAACTCAGGATCAAAGTACTGGGAAAATATTTTGTTGAATTCCGGAAAATCCCTGGGGTCATCTACCCAAATTCCGATACGGACAACATCCTTTCTTTGCGTTTTATCCTGCCTGCCCCAGTACATCGAGAAGATTATCAAAACAGAGCAGGGCCTGCTCAACCATACCCCCCGGTAATAAGATTTCCATTTTTCCCCCTTGGGACCTGGCCAGTCACATAGAGCCATCCGTCGGCTTGGACCGCCTTTGATACCGGCAGCCCGCCTTGAACAGGTTTCCCATATCGGATGATATCAGACATATTTTTTTACTTATTTTTTTAATAAATTGCAGTTTAATTATAATTAGATAAATCCAAACAGCCTTGGAAGCCACAGGGTAGTTTCAGGTATATAGGTGATAAAGATCAGGGTGATAATCTGGGTACCGATAAACGGCCACATTTCATGCATAACCCTGTCAAATTTTTCCCCTGCCATACTGCTGGTAATAAACAACAGCCCACCCATAGGTGGTGTGTTCATACCAATATTCAAGTTAACAAGAAGGATCAGAGCAAAGTGGATGGGATGAACTCCAAGTGCCACTGCCAGGGGCGCAAATATGGGACTCAATAAAACCACGTTGGGAATGATTTCTAAAATCATACCCATGAGCAGCAGGAACAGGTTGATGATGATGAGCATCAAAATTTTGTTGGTCGTGATACCCAGCATGCCCTCGGATATTTCCTGGGGCAGACTGATGTCCGTGATCAAAAAGCCGAGCTGGGAGGCAGTTCCAATAATCAGAAACACAACTGAGGTGTGAACCATACTGGACAGAAAAATACCCGGCAAATGATTCAATTTAAGGGTCCTATAGAAAAAGAAACCCAACAGAAAAGAATAGAGGGCAGCCAGTGCCGCGGCCTCTGTGGGCGTGCAGATGCCAAAAATAATTCCGCCCAGGATGATGATGGGGCATCCCAACGCCGGCATGCTTTTGAACAGCGTCATTGTGACCTTCTTTAAACTGGGGCGGGTTCCGCGTTTGGGATAATTTCTTTTTTTGGAAATAATACCGGTGGTCACCATGAGCATCAGTCCCATCATTATGCCGGGGATAACGCCTGCCAAAAAAAGGGCGGCAACGGAAACGCCCATGACATGGGCATAAATCAGCATGACAAGGCTTGGGGGAATGATGGGGCCGATGACCGAAGAGGCTGCCGTAACAGCGGCCGCAAAGGGTTTGCCGTAACCGTCCTTTTCCATGGCTGGAATCAGAATGGAACCTAGTGCTGCCACGTCGGCCATGGCCACGCCGGTAAGCCCTGCAAAAAGGATGGAAGCAACGATGTTCACCTGGGCAAGCCCCCCTCGGATATGGCCGACCAGGGCGTGGGAAAAATCAACCAGGGCATCGGTAATTTTTGCCTTGTTCATGACATTTCCCGCCAGCATGAAAAGTGGCATGGCCATGATGGTATAAGAGTCCACGCCTGAAACCATTTTCCGGGCAAGAATCAGCAGGTATTCCGGTTCCCATGCGATATAAACGGCTCCCACAGAAACGATGCCCAGAGTATAGCCAATGGGCACGCCTAAAGCAACAAGAAATAAGAAAGATACTAATAATATTGGTCCCATAGGATTTTTTTCCTGAGAATTTTAGAGTGTTTAAGTTTAATAGGGGTAAAAAAACTAACCGCCTATTAAAAGTCGATGTTATGGTCACGCAGTACAAGGCTCTTTCCCTGTATGCCCCCGGCGGCAATATCCTCAATTGTCATCAACCCAAGAAATATGAGCTGCAAAATAGCAGTGACCGGAGTAATGATAAACACCCACACCATGTTAAATCCCATTGTAGGAGAGGTTCGCATGGAAACAAACTCACAGACAGATATTCCTTGAATGATCATTTCCACCAGAAAAATGGTGATTAAAATTCTTCCGGCAATATCACACACCAGGGCAACATTGGGCGAAAGTTTCTTGACCATCAATGCAATCCCCACGTGGAGACCTCGTTTCAGTGCCAGACCGATCCCCAGACATCCAGCATAAATCATAGTATAGCGCCCCAGTTCTTCCGACCAGGGGAAAGCTGCGTTGAAGCCTGCCCGGGAAATGATGCCAGCAAGTACGACCATCAACATGGCACCCGTGCAGAAAATAACGGCCCAATTCAAACCGGTTTCAAGTTTGTCTGAAATGAAACGAGCTATTTTCGCGATTTTCTCCATCGTATCATCCTAAAAAAAGATTTGAGAGAAACAAAAGGCCAGGCACTGATTTACATCCGTACCTGGCCTCTATTCCGACGAATTAATTGAAGATCTTATTTTGAACCCGTATGGTTTTTATTTCTTTCAGGGCGTCATCCACAAGGGTGCTTTTGGTTTTTTCCTTAACCCATTTTACATAGGCTGGCTGACCCAGAGACCTGAAGGCATCAATCTCATCAGCTGTTGGAATATAGACTTCCATTCCGTTTTCCGTAGCTTCAGCAGCACCGGTAATATTCTTGATACTGACCACCCCGCGTCCGGCCCATTTGGCTTCTTCCATGGCCTGAACAATGACGATTTGATATTTGGGAGGCAATTTTTGGAACCATTTTTCGCTGACAAACCAGGTCAGACTGCCATAGTAATGTTTGAGTAGTGTGGCATATTTTTGAACCTCCCAGAGTTTGGCCCAGGAAATAATACCAAACCCATTGGACTGTCCGTCAACAACACCGGTTTGCAGGGATATATAGAGTTCTTCCCAGGGAATTGGCGTGGCAGAAACACCCAGGGCTTTCCAGAAAGCAAGCCTGCCGGGGTGTTCCAGGTCACGCATTTTGATATCACTTAAATCAGACGGTTTTTTTACCGGATGTTTGGTATTGGTGAGGCATACGAACCCGCCGCCGTCATCTGTTTGACCTATATAGCGAAAACCGTTTTTACGAGTGGCTTTCAGGGTTTCTTTGACAAAATCGCTATCATAGAACTGCCAGGCTTCCAATTGATTATCAAACATGAAAGGAAAATTTAAAGAGTACATTTCCGGTACAAATTTGCTTGCAGCACCGACAGAAGGACAGGCGATCTGAATGGTTCCCATCTGCAACGCTTCCATTGCCTCTGTTTCTTTGCCAAGCTGGCTGTTGGGATATATTTTTACTTCGATATCCCCGCCTGTCTGGGCTTCCACAATGTTTTTGAATACAACTGCAGTTGGATAGCCTGAATCCTTGTATAAATCTTCAGAATGAATCAGGGAAATCTTACAGGTGAATTTTTTTTTGGCCATTGCCACAGATCCCAAAGAAAGAATCATGAGCGTAATACAACAAATAACAATACTTCTTTTCATAAATGCCTCCTGTTAAAATAAAAAAATATTTATATTAATGTAAAAGCCCCAGGGAGTACAAACAATTTTTAAGTTTCTCCCTGTGCACTGCAAACTAAAGGGCAATTAATTCATATAATTCTTATAATTCATATGCCAGATCTGTGCCAGGTGGCAATATAGTCTATTTGTCATTTAAAATCAGATGGTTAATTGAAAAAAGATTTTGAAGGCACCAGCCCTTCTGGTGATTTTTTACACCAGATTTCATTAAGACGGTTCCGTAACAAACTGAATTAAAAAGAAAAAATCTTGGTGCTAAATCACACCTTCTCATTGTACCGGTGTATTTTTGCACCAGCAGTTGACAAGTCGTGTTTTTTTAACTTTCGAACCACTGTCGAGTGATCAATTCCCAAATTTTTAGCCATATTCCGGGTTGTTCTTGATGTTTTCAATGTATGAACCAGGATTTCTTTTTCAAAATTCATCATGGCATTCTTAAAATTGAACTTGCCATTTTTTTCAAGGTCCAAGGGTTTTCGGATGGTCTCTTCC
>JAQICW010000211.1 GCA_027858355.1 Desulfobacula sp. | reverse complement strand
CTGGACATGACTTCAGAACAATAGAGTTTGCCCATGGCAGCCTCTTTTTCATAGGGCCGTTTATTGCTTTTCAGCCAGCAGGCTTTGTATAAAAGATTTCTGGCGCACTCTATTTCCATGGCACTATCGGCCAGCTTGAACGCTATGGCCTGGAATTTTGAAATGGGCTGCCCAAACTGTTTTCTTTCTTTTGCATATTTCAAGGCAAGATCATAGGCTCCCTGGGCGCCGCCAAGCCCCATGGCACCGATGGAAAGCCTTCCCCCGTCAAGGGTCGCCAGCATCTGATGGAACCCGTCGCCTTTTTTCCCCAGAATATTTTCTTTGGGGACTCTGACGTCATCAAAATAGAGTTCTGCCGTGTTGGAGGATCGCCACATCATTTTTTTGTGCATGGGCACAGCTTTAAATCCCTTTGTCCCTGCTTCAACAAGGATACAGGAATATTCAGGTTTGCCATTGTCCCTTGTGCCCGTGATGGCCTGAACAGTTACGCCCATGGTCATGTCACAGGCCGCATTAGTGATGAAGATTTTTGATCCGTTAATGACCCATTCATCTCCATCCAGAACAGCTGTTGTTTTACTGCCTCCGGCATCTGACCCGGCCGTGGGTTCTGTGAGTCCAAATCCCCAAAGGCCTTCGCCTGAACAAAGTCTGGGCAAATATTTTTGTTTTTGCTCTTCTGTTCCAAAATAGTAGATCGGGCCTATGCCCAGGGAATTGCCTGCTGCAATGGTAGCGGCCTGGGAGCCGTCAATCGTGGCCACTTCTTCAACGCCTATAATGTATGAAATATAATCCATTTCCTGGCCGCCATACTTTTCTGAAACAAACATGCCGAAAAGACCTATTTCTCCCATTTTCCGGGTCAGTTCTGCAGAAAATTCTTCTTTTTCATCAAGCTCTCCTGCAATGGGTGCGATCTCTTTCTGTGCAAATTTTCTGACTTCCTTACGGATCATTTCCTGTTCTTTGGTAGGGTCAAAATCCACCCGGCACCTCCTTATGTATTATACATTATTTTGTTTTTGCTTATGGTTTTTAATACTAAAGCCACTCGACAATTCAAGAAAACTGATCGAGCGCTCAGTCTATGAGCAAGATACTATTATTAAAGCGATTATTTTGTCAAATGCTTTTTTGGTGAAGGATGAATATTTTCTTGACAAGCGATTGAATAAATGTAAAAAAACTATGACTGAGCGCTCGTTCAAATTTCATTAGCAACAACATTATTATAGGGAAGGGAGCGATCATTTGGGGAAAATTAAAAAATCCAATATGCTGATAGATGGTGCAGAAGTCCCGACACAAATAAAGAATCCTGAACTGGTTCGGGAAAGACGGTGCCAGATTATCGATTCCACTGTAAAGCTTTTTATTGAACACGGATATCACAAGACCACAACAAGGATGATTGCAAAGGCTTCCAATTTTTCCATTGGTTCGTTATACGAATATGTCAGTTCTAAAGAGGATCTCTTATATCTGGTATGCAAAACCATTCATGAGGAAGTCCAGGATGCCGTTGAAAAGGCCTTGTTAAATACAGACAAAGATAAAGAAAGACTTGCCCAGGTTATTCGTCAATATTTTTATGTCTGCGATAAGATGGCAGATCATATTCTTCTCATGTACCAGGTCACACAATTTTTGCCGGAAAAATGGAAACAGGACGTCCTTGTGAATGAGTTGAATATAACAGATATTTTTATTAATGCGCTTTCTTCATTGTCCGGGAAAAACAATTTTCCTTTACTGGATGGTAAAATATTGAATCTGGCGGGCCACAATATTTCTGTTCTGGGTCAAATGTGGGCCTTTCGCCGTTGGCATGTACAAAGAAATTTTACCATTGAGGAATACATTAAAATTCAAACAGATTTTATCCTTGGACTTATATTTTGATAAAAAAAAGGAGCAATGATTAGTATGGAAACCCAAATCTATAATCCCAGGCATTCTATTAAGATTGTTACGGCCACATCACTTTTTGATGGTCATGATGCTGCCATAAACATAATGAGAAGAATTTTGCAGGATACTGGTGCAGAAGTGATCCATATCGGTCATAACAGGTCTGCAAATGAAGTTGTGGATGCAGCCATTGAAGAGGATGCCCATGGTATTGCCGTATCCAGTTACCAGGGCGGGCATCTTGAATATTTTAAATATATGAAAGACCTTTTAAAAGAAAAAGGCGCTCCCCATATTAAGATTTTTGGAGGTGGTGGCGGGGTTATCATTCCTTTGGAAATGGATGAACTGCATGCCTATGGTGTGACAAGGATCTATTCCCCTGAAGATGGCTCAAAAATGGGACTTCAGGGTATGATCAATGATATGATGCGGTCCATGGATGCCCCTTGTGTTGATTATGAGACGCTTGATTATGAGCAGTTGACCATTGACAATAAATATGTAACTGCCAATTTTATTTCTGCGGTCCAGGAATCCAAAGCCAATGACAGAGCAACCTTTGATAAAATTATTTTAAATATTAATAAGCTTGCAGATAAAAAAGATATTCCAGTCATAGGATTAACTGGAACGGGCGGGGCTGGAAAGTCTTCTTTAACAGATGAATTGATTATAAGGATTTTAAGGGATCTTAAAGACGTCAATATTGCCATTATCTCCTGTGATCCCTCCAGACGGAAAACGGGCGGAGCCCTTTTAGGGGACAGGATCAGGATGAATTCCATAGAAACAGGCCGGGTTTATATGCGGTCCATGGCAACAAGACGTTCCCAGACAGAGCTTCCCGAGGCCTTACCCGATGCCATCGCCGTGGTTAAGGCGGCTGGTTATGATATGGTGATTGTTGAAACCGCGGGTATCGGCCAGGGAGATTCAAGGGTGGTTGATCTTGTGGATATGTCCGTATATGTCATGACGGCAGAATATGGCGCCCCTTCCCAGTTGGAAAAGATAGACATGCTGGATTACGCTGATATTGTCGTGGTGAACAAGTATGAGAAAAAAGGCAGCGAAGATGCCATAAGGGATGTCAGAAAACAGGTCCAGAGAAATCGCAAGGCCTGGGATAAGGATCCAAAGAGCCTGCCCGTATACGGAACCATTGCCTCAAAATTTAATGATGACGGGATAACAGCTTTTTATCACGGGCTTTTAGATCTTATCTTAGAAAAGAAAAATATTAAATTTGAATCTACTATTGCCCGGACAGGCATAAAAGAATCTTCTTCAAAAACCATTATTATTCCGGGAGAAAAAACCCGATACCTTGCTGAGATTGCCGATTCCGTAAGACAATACCATATAACCACAAAAGACCAGGCAAAAGCCATAAGGAACCGGTGGCATTTGATTGAGGCTTTAAAAACCATGGAAGACAAAGGGCTTGACCAATTGCCCGAAGCCCTGGAGAAATTTAAGCAGGCTGTTGTTGATGCAAAGTCTTTTGTTGAGGATGAGACAGATAAGACCATCAATGAATTCAATACCTGTAAAACCCGGTTTGGAAAAGATGAACTGGTGTATTACGTGCGGGATAAGGAATTTAAACTCCCCTTATACAGCGAATCATTGTCCCATTCCAGAATTCCTAAAATTTCCCTGCCACAATTCATAGATCCGGGAGAGCAGTATACATGGATGAGAAAAGAAAATTTTGCGGGAAATTTCCCCTATACTGCAGGGGTGTTCCCTTTAAAAAGGGCTGATGAAGATCCCACCCGGATGTTTGCCGGAGAGGGTGGTCCCGGTGATACCAACAGGCGGTTCAAACTTTTGTCCCAAAGCTATCCTGGCAAAAGACTGTCCACTGCCTTTGATTCCGTGACCCTTTACGGATTTGACCCAGACACCCGGCCGGATATTTACGGCAAGATAGGAACCTCCGGGGTGAGCATCTGTACCCTGGATGATGTAAAAGTTCTTTATGACGGGTTTGATCTGTGTGCTCCCAATACTTCAGTATCCATGACCATTAATGGTCCGGCCCCCATGATGCTGGCCATGTTTATGAATACGGCCATTGAACAGCAGATGGAAAAGTTTAAAGAGGAAAACAACCGGGAACCATCCGAAGATGAGTCAGCAACAATTCGACAATTTGCCCTGTCCAATGTAAGGGGAACGGTCCAGGCTGATATTTTAAAGGAAGACCAGGGACAGAACACCTGTATTTTTTCCATTGAGTTTGCACTGAAAATGATGGGGGATATCCAGCAGTACTTTATAGATCATCAGGTCAAAAATTTTTATTCTGTTTCCATTTCAGGATATCATATTGCAGAAGCCGGTGCCAATCCAATCACCCAGCTTGCCTTAACCCTGGCAAACGGATTTACCTATGTGGAGTATTATCTTTCCCGGGGCAGGGATATCAATACCTTTGCTCCCTCTCTTTCCTTTTTCTTTTCCAATGGGATGGACCCTGAATATACAGTGATCGGAAGAGTGGCAAGGCGGATCTGGGCCGTGGCCATGAAATATAAATACGGGGGAAATGAAAAATCCCAGAAGCTTAAATACCATATCCAGACCTCGGGCAGATCCCTTCACAGCCAGGATATCCAGTTCAATGACATCAGAACAACCCTTCAGGGACTGTGCGCTATTTATGATAATTGTAACAGTCTTCATACCAATGCCTTTGATGAAGCCATAACCACCCCTTCGGCAGAATCCGTGCGCAGGGCTCTGGCAATCCAGTTGATTGTCAACCGGGAATGGGGACTTGCCAGGACTGAAATTCCTTTGCAGGGCAGTTTTAGTGTGGATGAACTCACGGATCTTGTGGAGGAAGCGGTCCTTGTTGAATTTGAAAGGATTACGGAAAGGGGCGGTGTGCTGGGAGCCATGGAAACCGGTTACCAGAGAGGCAAGATCCAGGATGAATCTATCTATTATGAATATCTGAAACATTCAGGCCAGCATCCCATTGTCGGGGTGAATACTTTTGAAGACCCTGATGCAGATTACGCGGACATGGCAAACCATCTTGAGCTTGCAAGGGCCACTGATGATCAGAAAAATGCCCAGCTTGAAAGATTGCAGGGCTTTAAAGAAAGACATGGGGATAATTGCAGTGTGGGAATCGAAAAATTAAAACAGGCAGCATTAAATGATGAAAATATGTTTGAAAGATTAATGGAGACGGTCAAGGTTTGCAGTTTAGGAACCATCACCCATGCATTGTATGAGGTGGGCGGAAAATACAGAAGAAATATGTAAAAGAGATTGATTGGAAAATATAAGGAGATTGATTGGGGACAGATTTGAAATCTGTCCCCTTAGATAAGGAGATTATAAATATGAATAAAGCAGTAATCGTAAGTGCCACTCGGACTCCTCTTGGGAATTTTGGCGGAGCATTAAGTAAAATCGGTGCAACAGACCTTGGGGCCCATGTTATAAGAGAAGCCATTACAAGGGCGGGTATTGATGATAAAGAAGTTAATGAGTGTATCATGGGCATGGTCCTGCCCTGTGGATATGGCCAGAACCCAGGAAAACTTGCTGCTGTTAAAGCAGGCCTTCCTTGGGAAGTTGAGTCAATTACAATAAATAAAGTCTGCGGATCATCATTAAAAGCTGTCATGCTGGCAGCCCAGGCCATCCAGTGCGGGGATGCCGAGGTGGTGGTTGCAGGCGGTATGGAAAATATGAGCATGGCACCATATTATATGGACAAGGCCCGCTGGGGTCTTCGCATGGGGCCTGGAAAAATTGAAGATCACATGGTCCATGACGGGCTCTGGGATGTGATCAATGATTTTCACATGGGCATGTCCAATGAACTGAGTTCTGAAAAATGGGAGATATCAAGGGAGGTACAGGACAAGTTTGCAGCCCATTCTTATAAAAAAGCCAATGCATCTGTTGCCCAGGGCCGGTTTAAAAATGAGATTGTGCCGGTTAAAATCCCACAGAGAAAAGGTGATCCCATAATTTTTGATACAGATGAATGCCCCAAAGAAACAAGCCTTGAATTCCTTTCAAAGATGAAACCTGCCTTTAAAAAAGATGGGAAGGGACCTGCCGGGAATGCATCCATTATCAGTGATGGTGCCGCGGCAATAGTCGTCATGAGTGAAAAAAAAGCAAAGGAACTGGGGTGTAAGATCATGGCAACCATTGGTTCCCAGGCCTCCTATGGCATTGATATGAAATATGTTTTAATGGCCCCCATTTATGCCATTCCCAAGGTATTGAAAAAACAGGATCTTTTGATTTCAGATATTGATCTGTTTGAAATTAATGAAGCTTTCGCCGGAAGCTCAGCTGGTATCAACAGGGTATTGGAACTTGACCCTGAACGAGTAAATGTCAACGGGGGCAGTGTTGCCCTGGGTCATCCCATAGGAGCAAGCGGTGCCAGGGTTTTGACCAAATTATTATATGAAATGGAAAAACGCTCTGTAAATACTGGCCTTGCCTCTCTTTGCCTGGGTGGTGGAGAAGCTGTTGCCCTTGTTGTCAGCAGATGATATATCAATCGACTGCTAAAGTGTAAATTGAACTTAAATTAAAAAATATATGGGGTCAGGCTTAAACTAAACGCCACATATTGACCCCACTCATTGAGGAGGAAGAATGGAAAT
>JAQICW010000394.1 GCA_027858355.1 Desulfobacula sp. | reverse complement strand
CAGGCTACTGGGATGTCATTATTATTGACATGCCAGATCCTTCCACACCGGAGTTGACCAAACTTTATGCCAAAGAATTTTATAAAAAAGTAAAACAGCATTTGTCACAACATGGGTTGATGGTGGTCCAGGCAACCTCACCCTATCTTGCCAAAGAAAGCTTTCTTTGTATCGGACGAACCCTGGAAAGCGCTGCATTTGATATTCTTCCGTTTCATGAGAATGTCCCTAGTTTCGGGGACTGGGGATGGTATCTGGCCTGGTACCCCAACATACAAAAGAAAAAAATCCTGGACAGAATCGAAAAACTTACCATTGATGTGCCTACACGCTTCATCACACCTGAAGTTTTCAGAAGCGAGCTTATATTTGGTAAGGATGCGCTTTTGACAACAAACAAGCAGATTAATACCATCCTTTATCCAACCCTGTTAAGTTTATACAACCATGAATCCTGGCTGCTTGACTAGACAGCCATAAAAATGTCATTGTCTCCCCTCACATAGCCGATCTATCTGATGGATGAATAGGCAGTTCCTGGATAAGTTTAGATTGGATCCCGGATTAAGCTACCTCACCATCAACACATACCGGCTGACAACGCCAAGAATCTTTTCCCTTTGCATTTGGGCCCTCATTTTGTCACCATTAAATTTCCATACATCCAACGGCCGAAGCTTCCAATGAAGTTTTTTAAACCGGGATAGATCATCCTTTCCTTTCAACGCCTGTGACCACACCATAGGTTCAGGCCAGCCGTGCTTTTGCGCAACCTGTGGGACAGTAAATCCTTTCAATAAGTCGCTATTTGGCCATTTTGCCAGTCCTGGCATTTTGGCCAAAGGGTTAAATAAAGTCTTTCGTGGAATGCCCAATCGCTTTGCTATCCTGTCCTGGGGAATACCAAGCATGTTTAAATGAAAGATTTTAAGATCAAGTTCCAAAAGGGTTGTGGCTCTTAAATCAGCAATATATGAGTCAACGGCCTGTCTTGATCTGCCAATTGCCTTGCCGATTTCAGAAGATGTTAATTTGGTATTGGTTTGAAAAGCAGGTTTATTCACTATCCGACGTAGCAGTCAGCGGTTCTTTGTGTCGGACAGGATAAATCATTATGAGAAATATCGTTACAATTCCATAGCATCCTGCAGATATTATACAATTCAATGCATAGGAGCCGGTTGTATCTGCTATCCAGCCCCATAAATAAGGTCCTATGCCTCCAATAATGCTATGGCCTAATGTAATTGTGCCCATCAAAGTTCCCACAGACAAGCTACCAAACAGATCCCCCAGAAAAGGAGTATAAAGGGCAAAAGGCGCACTGTAAACAAATCCGAGCAGCACTGCAAAAATAAAAAAACTCGTGACGTCTTTGATGAAAAACCACCCAAATATCCATACTGTCATTGATATCACATTAAAAAAAACAAGCACCTTTTTTTTCCCGAAATGATCCCCCATCCATCCGGCAAAAATTCGAACTAAAATTGAAGGCAGCCCCAAAGATAGCATAATCATCCCGGAGTTTGCCGATGATACACCCATCTCGATACTCCAGGAGGCCATATGTGTCAACATTCCCTGCAGTGGTATGCCGGTTACAGAATAGACAATAAAAAGATACCAGAAAGATTTTGTCCTCATGGCCTGTTGCGGTGTCATCTTAACCAGTCTGCCATGTGTATCTGCATTTTCCGATTCATGTAAATTGCGGTATCTGTTCTCTGCTGTCTTTTCTCCATCTGAAAGAAGTCCCATACTTTCCGGCGTATCCCTTACTACAAAAATGGCAATCAGCATGATCGGAATACCTATGGCGAAACCGCATATCAAACAGGTGGTGCGCCAGCCCATGTAGGCACACAAATAACTGATCACCGGTGTCAGGACAGCTAATCCAGTTCCTGTGCCAACAGTCACCAGCCCCGTGGCGATACCGGATTTTTTGACAAACCATTTTCTGACAATAGTCGTATTTGGGACATAATGGGTCATGGAAACTGCTGCCGAGAGTATAATTCCAAAAACCAGGTAAAACTGCCAGATGTGCTGAACTTGAGATAAACAGATAAGCCCGATCAGAATGAGTGCTCCGCCGGTAAAAATGATTTTTCTTCCCCCGATTCGATCGATCATATGCCCAACCGCAATGGCGAAGAAAGCATATACCCAGAGATGAATCGTAAAGGCAATGCCGACAGTTTGCCTTGACCAGCCCGGATCATCGAGAATGAAAGGGAACAGGGATGTTAGAATATATCTTCCCATGGGACCGAGAAATGCAACCCAGAAGAGACCGCCAACGACAAACCACCCGTAATAAACTTTTACATTATTGTTTTTCAATTCGTAAATTCTAATGCAGTGATTTCAGATTTTGAATTTTTTTTGAAAATCATACATGTGGCTGAAGCACAGGCATAGAGTTTGCCATTCTTATTTTTTAATGTTCCT
>JAQICW010000393.1 GCA_027858355.1 Desulfobacula sp. | reverse complement strand
CAGGCTACTGGGATGTCATTATTATTGACATGCCAGATCCTTCCACACCGGAGTTGACCAAACTTTATGCCAAAGAATTTTATAAAAAAGTAAAACAGCATTTGTCACAACATGGGTTGTTGGTGGTCCAGGCAACCTCACCCTATCTTGCCAAAGAAAGCTTTCTTTGTATCGGACGAACCCTGGAAAGCGCTGCATTTGATATTCTTCCGTTTCATGAGAATGTCCCTCAACACATACCGGCTGACAACGCCAAGAATGTTTAATTTTTACTGATATATAAAATGAGTGGAGTTGAGTTTTTTAAAATAATTTGTAACAATTCGAGCAATAATTATTAGAGCCCAATCAGTAAAGGAAATCCTCTGGAGCGCAGAACTCTGGTCAGATGACTATTTTGTAATTAATTCTATTTTTTAAATGTAGTAAACCATTTATTCAGCACGCTCTGGTTTAATTTTGCAACTGCTTCCATTTCACCTGCATCAAGCCAAATTCCACTACAGCCTGAACATTTATCTACTTCAATATCTTTATAGTTAATTTCAATCAACTTCATTCCACATTTTGGACATCTCATAAAGTGCAATTCTTTCAGCCTTTGTTTTCCCGCGACTTCCAATTTTATTTGGTTTGCTGCTTCCCGCTTTTTCTTTTCCTCAAACTCTTGACGGGCATAATATTCTTCTTCTCTGTCACTTGGTTTTACTGGCATTCCCAGCTCCTTAAATCATTTTTTTAATTATTGTTTTGGTCTATTACTTTTCAGCCATGAAAAATACCCATGAAACAAGTATTTTTCAAAAACCGATATCCCAATATTAAGTTGGATGGATTATACAGCATTCCTTACAGACATCAATTTATTTTTTTTATCATGAAAAAATAATAGATTCAATACTGAATAGGTTTACCATTGACACCGGATGATATCGACGGATATACTTTCCTGACTTTAAAATTCAATATGAACAGGAAATGATATGACAGATCAAAAAAAAACACCTCCGCCATTAAGGCCGGCTTCAACGGTAATCCTTGTAAGGGAAAAAAATAACGAACTTGAAGTTTATCTTTTAAGAAGAAGTACAAAATCAGGATTCATGGGTGGATTGTATGTTTTCCCCGGAGGTGTGGCAGATTCTGAAGATTTTGGCTTTGATTCCTGGGCCCCCTACATTGATATGGAGCAGGATTTAATAGAGAGACAACTTGGGGGGCTTAACTTCCCCAAGGAAGATATCATCGGATTCAGTATCGCTGCCATCAGAGAAACTCTTGAAGAAGCCGGGGTTTTTATTGCCTCGGGTATTGGCAAGACAAAAAGGGATGTCGAGGATGTCTGCATATTTCGATTAAACAGGGATCTTCCCAAATCCTGGTTTAGAACAAAGATAATGAAAGAAGACTGGACCTTGTCTTTTTCAAGTCTTGGGAGGTGGTCCCACTGGATTACACCAAAATTGATGAAAAAAAGATTTGATACCCGGTTTTTTATTGTTTTCATGCCTGAAAATCAGACCTGTGTCCCGGATGATATGGAAACCAAGCACGGGGTATGGCTGACCCCTCAAAAAGCGCTTGAGCAAAATCTTAAAGAAAGGGTCCCATTGAGCCCGCCCACAGTTGTAACGCTGACACAATTATTAAAATTCAATAATTGTCATGAACTGAAACAAGAAATGCAAACCCGTTCCTGGGGTGATCCCATTGCGCCTCGCCTTGTTCCATCTTCAAATGGACCAATGATTATAGAGCCCTGGGATCCCATGTACAATACAGATGAAAAAATCGACATGTCGAATTTATCAGAAAAAGTGCTACCCCCATGTTCAAATTTTTCAAGGATATGGTGCGATAAAGATGTCTGGAAACCCGTTGACATATAAATTGGCGTAAAGAACTCAATTTGGGGTAATCCCTTATCCTGGAATGGCTGTCAGAAAACTTGCACGGACAATTTCCACTTTATTTTTTATTTTTGGCAATTCTTTTGAAAGCGCTTCCAGGGTTGCTTGATTAGGATGTCCGATACCAATAGCTGATCCATGTTTTTCTGCCAGGTCGATAAGTTTTTTTAATTGTCCGGTAATATATTCCGTGTTTTGAAAATTATCCAGGAAGACATCTCTTTCGGCAAATTTAACCTTCAGCAGTCTTGCAGATGACTTGCACTGGGATTTCGTTGAGGTCCTTGAGTCCACAAAGAATAAATTTTCTTTTTTTAAAATGGTAAAAATCTGGTTCATCTGGTTTGAATGGGAGGTTAACTTTGATCCCATATGATTGTTCACCCCGACAATATGAGGGACAGCCTCAATATTTTTTCTTAGCTGCTCTAAAAGGATGTCAGGAGACATCATGGATAAAATAGCACCCGGCCCGGGATTAATCTGGGGATATTCAACAGGTTCCATGGGAAGGTGGAGAATCATTTGAGATCCCTTTGCATACAGCTTTTCAGAAATAAGTTTTCCAAATGGTGCAAAGGGCAGTATAGAAAAGGTGATATTTGAATTTAAATCACATAATGCCAGTGATACATCTTTATCATACCCGATGTCATCAATAATAATGGCAATTTTGGGGATATGAACTTTTTTGGGTGCCGGCTTTTCTAAGACAGTATGATCAATATCTTCGAATACTTCATATGTTATGGTATTTTTTTCCTTTATGTCATTGATCTTCTTTTCATCTTTTTTTTTACTGCTTTTCATTTGGATAGGCTTTTCCACCCGGCCCGGCTGATCTATAAACATAGTTCCTTTTTTTTCAAGGCTGTGGGGGGCAAGGAAAATATCTACTGACATTGCAATGACCAGGCAAACAAAAATTAGAATAGCAATTCCCACAAGAATTTTTTTAAATTCAGTGAAGATTGAGGGGTTTTGTTTTTTCCGACGGTCTTTCCGTGTCCTTGGTATGATCTTTTTTTTAGCTGCCATTTAGTTTACTGAAGACTCCAGAGCTTATCAGAATATCAAGGGCTCTTTTAACTTGTGCATCATTTTGAAGCTGGTCCGTATCAAGAAGTCTCTGATGTTTCCTGGTTTGTTTTTTTGTTTTTTCCGATTGTTTGGTCATTTCGGGTTTTAAACTGTTTTTTAAATCTTTTTCTTTTATCATTCTGTCAAAGACTGACATCTTTTTTTCCTTTTTTGTAAGGATCTCGTATTCTACTTCGATATCAGGTTCAATCCCTTTGGCCTGAATGGATCTTCCATTGGGGGTATAATATCTTGCAATGGTGTACTTGATTCCAAATTTTTCTTTTAAGGGATGAACTGTCTGGACAGACCCCTTTCCAAAGGAAGTTGTTCCTAAAATCAAGGCTCTTGATTGGTCCTGCAGGGCACCTGCCACAATTTCTGAAGCAGAAGCTGATCCGCCGTTGATCAGAACAACAACAGGATAGCTGCGGTCTTCATCACTGGGGTATGCTTTAAATACCTGGGTATTTTCTTCCCTTCTTCCTTTAATGGAAACAATATCCCCTTTGGCAAGAAAGAGATCCGAGATTTTAACTGCCTGATCCAGAAGCCCCCCTGGATTATCCCTTAAGTCCATGACAAGACCTTTTAATCCATTGTTTTGAGACTCTAATTTTTCCAGATGGGTTTTTATGTCATCAAGGGTGCTCATCCTGAAATTGGTAATGCGAAGATATCCATATCCTGGTTTCAACATCCCACTTCTGACACTTTCCATGGGAATCATATCCCGCTTAAGGGAAAATTCAATGGGTTCTGGTTCATTTTCCCGGATAACCGTTATCAGAACTGTTTTATCCTTGGGCCCCCTCATCAGATTAACAGCTTCCCAAAGGGCCATGTCTCTTGTTGATTTATCATCGATCCGAATGATGATATCTCCAGTCTGAATACCGGCATCATAGGCAGGAGTACCTTCAATGGGAGATACCACTGTTAAAATTGAGTCTTTCATGGTGATCACAATACCAATGCCGGAAAACTCACCTTTTGTATCATCCCGGAGTTCATCAAAAGCCTCGGGAGGCATAAAACTTGAATGCGGGTCAAGATTGCCCACCATACCTTTAATGGCATTATGTATCAATTTTTCCGTATCCACATCATCTACATAGTTTTTTTCCAGTTCTTCTAAAACATCCGTAAACAGCTTTAAGGATTTATATGTTGTATCATTGGCGTGCAAGGTATTGTTAAACCCTGCAATAGATATAAATACACAGACAGCAATCGCAGTGGAAAAACCTCGCCTGGCTTCTTTGTAAAGTCTGAATTTCATTTTCATGCTCCTTTTTTTAACCAATTCATAGGGTCTACAGCTTTGCCGTGATGCCTGATTTCAAAATGCAGGCATGTCCCCTTAATTGATCCAGTATCACCTGCCGTTGCAATAATTTCCCCGGTTTTAACGGTTTTTCCTTTTTGTTTAAAAATTTCTTCAACATGGGCATACAGCGTATAGTAGTTTCCGCCGTGATCGATGACCAGTAAATTTCCATAACCTTTCAGCCATTGGGCGAACAGAACCTTTCCATTAAAGACTGATTTTACAGGTTCGCCTTTTTTTACCTTTATATCAATTCCTTTTTGAAAAGTGAAGGATTTGTAATCTCCGGTTCGTAAAGGACCAAATTTTGAAATAATTTTGCCTTGCACCGGAATCATCAACTGACCTTGATAACTTGAGAAAGAATCATTACCAGAAGGCAGATTTCGATTCTTTTGAATAGTGTTGACCTTCTTATCCAGCTTTTGTGCAGCCAGTGTCAGGGACTCAACCATAGCAGTGGACATTTTTTTTTTTTGTCGAATGTCTGTTAAAAGGGATTCTTTTTTTTGGGATTCTTTTTTATGGTGTTCTATTTGAGCATTGAGTTTTGCCTCAAGAATTGTTTTTGCATGGATTTCTTTTTTAAGCTCCTGTTCAAGGGTTTCAAATTTTTCAAGATCAGAACTCTGATTTTCAAGGATTTGGAAATCAGAGTTGATGACCCGCTTCATTGAATTTTGCTGGATAAAAAAATCAAAGACAGACGGAGGCTGTCCTGCCACGTCCAGCCGGCCAATCATATTCATTTTATAGAGCGCGATCAACCTTTTCCCCGCATATTTTCGAGACTGATCAATTTTTTTTAGCAATTGGTCCCTGTTCCGGCCAAGCTGTTCTATTCTTTTTTCCAGGAGTTTAACGTCTTTTGACAGGGCCAAAGATTTTATGCGGGTTTTGTTCAATCCGTGATCAATTTCATTTAATACGTCCAGAATATCAATTTCTTTTTTGGAAAATGTTTTCACCATTTTTTCCTGGGTTTGAATTCTGGCACGGATATCGGGAATCTTATCCTGGGCGGCAAGACCGGCACTTGATGATAAGAAGAAAAACCATCCTGTGAAAAAAGCTATTTGAATATTTGTTTTAGAGATAAATAGCATCCAAACCAACCCAGAAAGGTACTGCTGAAAATAATGAACATGACCATTTTAACGGACAGAAACCGAAGATCAAAATACAAATAGGAAGCAAGGCTTTGTGTAATCTCCGATGAAACCATCACATAGGTTATTAAAAGGGCACCCAGACCCAGGACCCCGCCCAGAAATCCCTGAATAAGACCTTCTATATAAAAGGGTGCCTTGATAAAGGTTTCTGTCGCACCCACAAGGCGCATGATTTCAACTTCAAGCATGCGGGAATAAAATGCCAGGCGTACGGTATTTGCAGTAATAAACAGGGCCATTAAAAAAAAGAAACCGCACATGGCATATCCAGTAATTTTGAACAGGTTAAAAATTTTTAAAAATTTACCCAGCCAACTCTGACCATATTCAATGTCATCAACAATATCAATGGCTTTTATATTTTGAGCAAGGGTTTGGACTTCCTGGAAATTGTTATAGGACCTTATTTTGATTTCCAGGGCATCGGGCAAAGGATTTTCTTTTAAGGTTTTTAAAAAGGTAGTTTGGGAGGCCATGCTATTTTTAAGTGTATCAAGGGCCTTTGCTTTTGAAATATAGACCATTTCATCGATATCACCCAGGGAATTGATTTTTGTTTTTAATTGGGGCAGCATATCTGCATTGAATTCTTCTTTAAGATAAATCATTGCCCGGCCGCCCTGGTTCCATGACTCAATAATCCTGCCGGCATTTTCAAAAAAGAGCAAAAAAACACTTACCACCAGTATGGAAAGGGTAATTGTTATAATCGTAATTAAATTTAAAAATTTGTTTGAGCGGATATCTGCTACGGCTCTTTTTAGAAAATGGATCATTTAGATGTCTCTTTTTATCTTAAAGCATGATGTCGGTGCGTATAATTCTACCGGCATTGAGTTCAATATTTTTGCCTTGAATTGTATTTTTCATGAGATGCAGATCATGGCTTGCAATCAATATTGTTGTTCCTTTTTTATGGTATTCTATTAAAAAATCAAGGATGGCCCGGGCAGAGGTTAAATCCAGACTGCCAGTGGGTTCATCTGCAAGAATAATGGAAGGTTCTCCGACCACTGCCCTTGCCACGGCAACCCGCTGCTGTTCGCCTCCTGAAAGTGTTAAAGGAAAAGCTTTGGCTTTTTTTTCCATGCCTGTGCTTCTCAATACCTGCAGGACTTTTTTTTTGATAAAAGAGGTTTTTTTGCCGGAAGCTTCCAAAACAAGGGCTATGTTTTCATAGACCGTCCGGGTGGGAATCAATTTAAAATCCTGGAATACTATTCCAAACCTCCGCCGTAAAACAGGGAGTTTTGAACGAGAGATCCTGGAAAGGTTCATGCCGTCAATCAGGACCTGTCCTTCAAAAGTATTTTCAGCAAGATACAATATTTTCAGCAGGGTTGACTTTCCAGCTCCTGAAGGGCCTGAAATAAAAATAAATTCACCCTGTTCAATATCAAGGGAAATATTCTTTAAGGCAAGCTTCCCTCCAAACCTTTTACTTACATTAAACAACCGAATCATTGAGTTTTTATTATTCTTTTCGTTCATATCTTAATAATTGTGTTACTGGGCACCGTACATAATTGACTGGGACTGAATTTACTGTTATAAATTGCCTGTGTCAAGGAGTGCTGCAAAACAGTTTTTCTTACATTGAGCCTTCACTGTTACCGTAAAACGGCTTCTTCCATTCAGTGAAGGCTTAAATTTTATTTAAGGAAAGTGAAAACAATTCAAATAAGGTAAAAAAATAAAAATGATATTATTTGATTCCCATTCTCATATTGACGACAATTGCTATGATGACGACCTTCAAGATATTATTGAGCGGGCACAAAATGAAAATGTCCGCGGCATCATGGTTGTAGGTATTGATATAAATAGATCATTAAAAGCCATTAAAATAGCCAATGCCTATAAAAATATCATTACCTCTGTTGGCTTCCATCCCCATGATGCAAAGTTGTGCTCCAAAGAAAGCCTGGACACTTTGACTCGTCTTGCCCAAGACAATTTATGTGTTAAGGCATGGGGAGAAATCGGCCTTGATTTTAATCGGATGTTTTCACCTTCAAAAGACCAGGAAGACTGCTTTGTAAAACAGCTTGAGATTGCCGGCAGACTTGATTTGCCATTGATTTTCCATGAAAGGGATTCAAAGGGCAGGTTTTATGATATTTTAAAATCCGAAGGGCCAAAAAGTCGTAAGGGGGTCATACACTGTTTTTCCGGCACAAAAGAAGAGCTTTTCAGGTATCTTGATCTGGGATACTATATCGGTATTACTGGCATTTTGACCTTAAAAGAAAGGGGGGAATATTTAAGAAGTATTGCACCCCATATTCCTGAAGACCGGATACTCATTGAAACAGATGCGCCTTACCTTACACCGGCTCCTCAAAAAAACAAGTTCAAACGCAATGAACCATCCTTTGTAAAATCAGTCCTGATAAGACTTGCACAAATTAGAAATACAGATCCTGAAAACCTTTCACAAACCATATTTAATAATACCAGGACACTTTACAGGGTTGATTTTTAGCCAGGTTATTTTTTGCACCCTTGCCTGAAAAACCAAGCCATTAGTTTTTTTGCATCAATCTGGTCACAGCCTTTTCAAGCCCATCCAAAGATAATTCATACATGGGGAAAATTTTAGATATGGCCAGAATGGTGTGCGTATATCCCCACATTTCCTCTGAAACCGGATTCAGCCAGACAGAATGTGGAAAGGTTTTGTTCAAAAAATGCAATTGATCTATGCTGGGCATGCCACTTCTTTCCGATATATGGATAGAGCCATCCTGGGCCATAAGTTCATAGGGCGCCATGCTGGCATCTCCCACCACAATCAGTCTTGTATCAGGATCAAGGCGTGAGAATTCAATAATCTTCTTGGGTTTCTTATACCGACTCGGATCTTCCCAGACATAATCATAGATCGTGTTATGGAAAAAATAGGTTTTGACTTCCTTAAATTGTGCCCTGGCATAATCAAAAAGGGTTTGAACTACCTGAATAAACGGGTCCATGGACCAACCGCCATTATCAATGGCCAGGATGATATTGAGCCTGTCCTTTAATACCCTGTCAAACACAAGTTCGATTTCACCGGCATTTCTCAGGGTCTCCTTGATGGTATCATCAATATTTATCATGTCCCTGGGTCCTGCCGGAATCATGTTTCTTAACCGTTTTAATGCCTCACTCATTTTTGCCTGGGTTAAAGGCCCTGCAGTTGAGTAATCTTTATACCGCCTTTCATTGGCGACTTTTACAGCAGATTTATTTCTGGATTGACCGCCAACCCTCATACCACCGGGATGGTAGCCTGAATGCCCCACGGGGGAATATCCGCCCGTACCGATCCATTTCCGACCCCCATGATGTTCTCCATCCTGATCCTTGAGCCGTTCCTTAAAATATTCAATCAATTCTTCAGGCGACATTTTATTGAGTTCTTTTTCATCGATCCCCAATGCATCGGCCAGGGCCTTGGGATTTTTAAGCCATTCATCCAGCATACCCCGGGCAATTTCATCGATTTCAAATCCGTCATTTTCAGGCAGGGGTACCCCTTCAAAATGGTGAGCAAACACCTGGTCATACAGGTCAAAATATCTCTCGCTTTTGACAAGAATGGATCTGGCGCAGGTATAAAAATCATCCAGGTTGCTAATGATCCCCTGGTGCAATGCCTTTTGCAAAGTGAGAAAAGAGGTGGGGGATACGGGTATTCCGATCTCTTTTAAGGTATAGAAAAATTTTAAAAACATAAATTACCTTAAATTAAAACATTCGTCTTCTTGATGCCAGATTTGTTGCTCTTTCATAGTCAGGACTCTTTTTAAACAAGACCCCTAAAAATGGGAACTTGCCTTTAACAAGATCCTTTGCCCTGAAATCAGGATCTGCAATCAATGCCCTGATCCAGTTTATCAATTCCCTTGTAGCCGGTTTTTTCTCAATGGAATCAATTTCCCGCATATTATAAAATGCATCGATTGCATTTTTTGCGAGCGTCTCATCAATGTTGTCAAAATGAACCCCTATGATTTTTCTCATCATTTTGGGGTCAGGAAAGGCAATGTGATGAAAATTACACCTGCCTAAAAAGGGATCGGAAAGGTCTTTTTTTGCATTGGAGGTTATAATGATAACTGGCCTGTGTATAGCTTTTATGGTTTTGTCTGTTTCAATGATATCAAACTGCATCTGGTCAAGGACATCCAGCATATCATCCTGGAAATCTGTGTCGGCTTTGTCTATTTCATCGATGAGCAATACGGTTCTTTTGTCTGCACAAAAGGCCTGGCCGATCTTACCCATTTTTATATATTCATTAATATTGCTGACATCTCTTTTGGAATCACCAAACCGGGAATCATTCAAACGGGTAAGGGTATCATATTGATATAGTGCTTCAATCAGCTTCATGCTGGATTTTACATTCAGAACAATTAAGGGCATATTCAAATTTTCTGTAATGGCATGAGCCAGCATGGTTTTGCCGGTTCCCGGCTCTCCTTTGAGGAGCAGAGGCATTTCGAGTTTCATTGATATGTTAACAATTGAGGCAAGTTCCTGATCAAGGATATATTTTTTTGCACCCTGAAATTCAGTTTTTGGTTCCTGATACATAAAGCATCTCCATATATAGTTGAATTAAGTTTTTAAAATAAATTTAAGTAGTAATAATAATCACAAAATTCCGGGCCACAAGTTTTTTTAAACACTAAGGGCTCGCTCAAAAACAACTTAACATTTTATGCATCTCACCTTCAGGCCGCCTTTGGCTGCTCCTCAATCACGAACTCCTCGAAATAGTTCACTATTACTGTGGGTTCGCTCAATCGAATCAGCCAAATCCGACCTAAATCTGAGTGCCTAAAGTGCCAATTAATTTTTGAGCGACCCCTAACGACTAAAAAAAGATACAACAAAAATGTAATTTTAAAACTCCATATAGAAATTCTAAAAGATTGACACTTTACAGACTTAGTGTTAATCTTTTTTATTTGATTTAATAACAGCATGAAGCGAATAGGAGTATGCTATGATGGGACTAGGAATGCCGGAACTGATAATTATTCTTGTAATTATCCTTATTATATTCGGCGCAGGAAAACTTCCTGAAATCGGTGCGGGTTTGGGCAAAGGAATTAAAAATTTCAAAAAAGCCACCAGTGATCCTAAGATCGTGGACAAAGAAGACGATCCTGAAAAAATTGAAAAAGACTGAAAAAAAATAATTATATTATCATACATTGCAGCCGCCTTTGGATAGAAGACTGGCTGCAACAACCCTTTCCTATTCGTTCCTACCTTTATAATTATTGGAATCATCCGCCTTGATTTTTGTTACCCGGTTGTCAAATTACAAAAACGAAATTTATTTTATGTATTTTATAACATTTTTGTGATAATATTTTTGTATTCAATTATTTTTATCCCATATTTTTGGCAACAAATAATGAAGACCAGGCCAGGCTTGTTCTGGCACGCCCATTGCTTATATTTCTAAACCAAAAAGTAATAATAAAACCATGGATAAAAAAAATACAGACATATTCATCAAAAAACGAGAGACACTTATAGGACAATTCCTTAGTGGAGATGAACCTGAGTTTCTTGAAAAACACGCATTTGTTCTGGATGAATACTTTTTTACAGTGTTTGAAAAAAGTATTACTGCAAGGAAAATGACGATGGCAGGAACCCCCTTTGTAATCATTGCTTTGGGAGGGTATGGCAGAAAAGAACATTGTATCCATTCTGATATCGACCTTTTAATCTTGTTTGAAAAAATAGTTCCCCCTGAAGTAGAAGCCTTTTTACAGGAATTGCTTTACCCTCTGTGGGATGGCCGGTTTGAAGTTGGATATGCGGTTAGAAATGTCAACGAGTGTCTTGAAATGGCCTTTGACCGGTTTGATATTTTAACCACCATACTGGATGCCAGATTTATTTGTGGCGCATCATTGATTTATACATCTTTTATGGAAAAATTCAGATCAGATCTGGCTGCCAAACACCTGAAACATACCCTGAACTATCTGTATGAGCATGGTGAAAAAAGACATTTTGACTTTGGTGACTCAACCTATCTCATTGCTCCGGATTTAAAGTCTGGATTCGGTGGTCTTAGGGATTATCATACCCTTTTATGGTATGCAAAAATAAAATCCAGCATTAAGATAAGAAGAGACCTGGAATATTATGGATTCCTTTCCCATTTTGAATATTTATCTCTGACAGAGTCTTTAACCGATATTTGGAAAATTAGAAATTTTTTGCATTCCATCACAAAAAGAAAATGCGACACCCTTTATTTTGAATACCAGACTGAACTGGCAGGCCTTTTGGGATACCGCTCCAAAAACCGGCAGCCCGATGTTGAACGATTTTTAGGTGACCTTCATAAACGAATGGATTTTTTAAAACAAATTAACCAGATTGCTTTTGAAGATATCCTTGGAAATACCCGAATTGGAAAAGTAACCACTGAATCTATCCCCACAAAAACCCCCGGGCTTGTGATTAAAAACAGAAGACTTCATTTTATCAACACAGTGGTTATTTTGCAAAAACCAGATCTTTTATTAAATATTTTTCTTGAAAGCGGACTTAGAAAAATACCCTTATCCATTGAAGCCAGAAGAATTGTCAGTGAATTCTTACATCTTGTAGATGATGAAATTAAAAATAACATTGACTGCATTAAAATATTTAAGAAAATCATGTCCCAGTCCTACTGGGACTTCAATGTCCTGAACGTTATGCTGGGAACAGGCATCCTGGAAAAATTAATCCCGGAATTTTCCGCCATTGTGAGCAAGATTCAATATAACCATTATCATTTGTTTCAAGTGGATAAACACTCCATTAGATGCGTTCAGATCATTAACAGCTTTAAAGACTACAGAGGGTCTGCCACAAAATCCCTTTATTATTCTGTTTTCAAGGAAATCAGAAATAAAAACCTTCTGTTTTTTACAGCCCTGCTCCATGATATCGGTAAATCAGATCCAGCAAAAGAACATTCAAAGACGGGCGCAAAGATAGCAAAACCCATTTTTGAAAGGTTCGGGTTTAATTCAACAGAAGTTAAAGATGCTGTTTTTTTAATTGAAAATCATCTCATCCTTATAAAGACGGCAACCCGAAGAGACATATCAGACGAAGAAACCGCTGTATACATGGCCCATAAAATAGGCAAAATCAGATTGTTAAGAATGCTCTATCTCTTGACTGTGGCAGATTCCCAGGCAACTGGGCCCAAGGCCTGGAATGAGTGGACTGAAAATCTTTTAAAGGACCTTTTTTTAAAAACCATGGGCATTTTTAAAAAAGGAGAACTGGCATCTAAAAAATCCCAGCGTCTCATCGACAAAAGGAAAAAAAATGTCATAAGGCTGTTAAAAGAAAAATGGCGTGAAGATGAAATAAACACACAGCTTGAATCCATGCCAAAAAGATATCTGGTCCATGTGCCGGCACAAAGTATTGCCGGCCACATAAAATTGTACAGGAATCTTAAGGGCAAAGATTTTATCTGGCAGATCTCAAAGGGAAACAACTCAGATATTCGCACAGTATCCATTTGCGGAAAGGACAAGCCAGGGTTTTATTCAAAAATTGCAGGGGTTTTCTTTTTAAATAATTTGGATATCGTTGCTTCCCAGGCCTATTCTTTTGGGGAAGAACATGTGATGGATATTTTCAAGGTCAAGCCACCAAAAGACAGAATCTTTGAAAAAGAAAAATGGGAAAAAGCGCAAGAAGATCTTGTCCATGCCATTAACGACGATCATTTTCTGGATAATGCTCTGGATAAAATATCACAGGAAATACAGGTCTCATCCGGCAAAAATCCCAAACCCAATACCGTCCGGATAGATAATGAAATATCCAGTTTTTTTACTATCATTGAAGTATTTACCTATGACTTTCCCGGGCTATTATTTTCCATTACCAATTCATTGTACAGAAGTCATACTAATGTCAATGTGGCCATGGTGGCTACAAACGTGGACCAGGTAGTGGATGTGTTTTATGTAAAAAGCCTTGCAAATGATGCAAAAATTGAAAGCGAACAAGAACTGGCACTGATAAAAAAAGCAATTTTAGAAAGTCTTCCACATATTACTGCAAAGGAGATGAATAATGAAAAAAGTTGAAGCAATCATAAAACCATTTAAACTGGATGATGTAAAAGAAGCCTTAAGTGAGATTGGAATCTATGGCATGACTGTTACTGAAGTTAACGGGTATGGCCGGCAAAAGGGACACAAGGAAATTTACAGGGGCGCAGAATATGTTGTGGACTTTGTACCCAAAATAAAAGTTGAAATCGTTGTCAGCGATGAAAGAGCAGACGAAACTATCGAAACTGTCAGAAACGCTGCCAACAGTGGAAAAATAGGAGATGGAAAAATTTTTAT
>JAQICW010000378.1 GCA_027858355.1 Desulfobacula sp. | reverse complement strand
GAGGCATATGAAAGGCCAGACATTCCACCGGATATTGAAGCGGATTTGAATAAATATACCGGATTGAAAAATTAACTGATGCTACCCAAAAAGCTGGAGTTTTATAGCTATCTCCATAGGGTCTGTTACAGTTTTAGTGCCATGCATTACACTTTATTAAAGTAATCGGGTTTATAAGAAAGTTGTGCGTTATGAGTTCTGAGTCATGGGAACCAACTTGTCAATTTAGCTTCCCTCAATACTCAATACTCAATACTCATTACTTTTATCCTTTGTTGTGCCCCATAGGGCATGGGGGTTATTCAAAATTCAAATCCGATGTTTAGCATTTTAAATCTTCATTATAGTTGTCTTCATGCAAAAGCTTTTTACGAAAATTTTTGCAAAGAGGATACACAAAAACTGCTCTTGGAATATTTGTCCCATTTTGAGGGTAAAAACTATAGCCCTTGGTTTCACCAATCTGAGTCCAGTTCGCAGCGCGATAACATGTACCGTTAAACCGATCAAGTTGAACAAAAGTTTCCAGCAATAACGGTTTGTAATTATAACGTGCCGCCCAGTCAAAAGGAAGTTGTCTTGCAATACCCCCAAGAATTCTGGATGCCAAGTTTGGCGATTTTACCCAAGGCAGGATTAGAAATCGTACATTATTCACAATGTATTTTAGGTTTGCCTCCCTCTGTTCTTTATCCCATCCTATGAATTTATCACGACTTGACAAAGACCATGAGCCCGCAGCAAACCCAATAACCGCAAGAAGATGTTTCCCACGGTATAAATTTTGATAAGACTTGCGAAACTCTCCCTGGATAGTATCCTTAGTGCGTGTTTTTAGAAGAGTATCTGTTTTTTGTATCCCTTTCCCCCCATATACAAGATATCTCATTTGTGCTCCAAACAATTTGGCATTGGATATGTAATGATATCCTTCAATAAGCTGACGCCACAAAGCAAGATCCTTGTCTGAAAAGGCAGGGATAAATTGAATTTGCTCTATGTCGGACTGTGAAAAAACACGTTCTCTGGTATCAACTTTTTGGATCTTTTTTTTTCTTGATGATTTTTTTTTGCAAGATGGAGATCGCCGCACCGGGGGTAAAAAAATTACATTATCCATTTCCATTCGCTTTAAAATTACAGCCATCTGGGCTCTTTTGATTTCCCCGTTTGATTGATAGATACCGAACATTAAACAAATTTTTTTTGCAATATTGTTTTGATTGGATTCGGGATTGGATTTAATGAAATCTCTGATTCTTTGAATCTGCCTTGCTGAAAAATAGTGACCAATATATTTCACACTGACTTGATCCCACTTGTCAGAATTATCATCATAAGGATTTTCAAGGAAGGACAACAATTTTTCTACTGAAGCTTCACGAGAGGTGGGCTTTCTTCCGGTGCGGTTAAAATACTCCAACCCGGTTATGGCAAATTGTTTTATGCTTTTTATAATAGAATTTGGTGGTACGCGCAGGTCAACAACCATTTTTTCAATACTTTTCTTTTCCATTATTCCAAGAATGATTTTTGCTCGCTTTATTTGCCAAATACTAAGAGTTCTGCTGGATGCAATTTTTTTTATACTTTCAAGATTACTTTCGCAGGCAAGTATTCCATGAATTTTATTATAAACTGCCTCTTCTTCACTTCTATTACGTTGAGAATTACAATTTTCTGGTTCCAGACAACGTAGCAATATACTCTCCTTTTCGATGACGGTTATTATATTTGAAAATTGTATCTACCAACCCCATGTGAACTTTATTAAATGCATGGGAATATCGATTGCTCAGCCATCGGTAATATTTTTCCATGCTTTTCATGTTTTGTGGGAATACTAGTTTTATCAGCTCATCTATGTTTTTATCAGCGTTTCCATCAAAAAAATTTTCTAACCTAGGCTGAGAGCCTTTAATTATAGGCTGATACTGTTGCACAAATACATAGGCACCAGGAAGAGAACGTAAAAAATGAAATCGTTCAACATCTTGGGCAAGTGTTGTGTTAAAACCGTACATACAAACGAATTCCACATTATCTTTAAACGTAAAACCGAATAAATTGTAGTTTTCTTTAATCTGCTCAAGCCGTTTGTTGTCATTTAGACTGAAATGAAAATTTCTTCTTGTAAATTTAATATTTGAACAATTGACCTTTTTAAGAAGTTTAGTCTTTTCCTTATCAATAAGATTAATGTCAAGGGTCTGGGTAAAATTAACCATAACGCGACGCGAAGCAAACTCTTCTAAAAAATCATTTGCATTGGGATGAGACAAAATATTATCATCTAACAAAATAAGTTTATCTCTACCTTTTTGTAAAAGAGAATTCAAATCACTAACTTGACGCGGCTTACCTTCCTTCTCCGGAACAAGACAAAAAGGACAATTAAAAGGACAGCCACGGGTAAGAAATCCTATCGCCCTGTTACCCAACTCTGGATAAAGAGTATAATCCGCTGGCATTTGTTCGATTTTTTGAGGAAGGCGCATGCTAATATCTACTCCGGAACCACCAAGAATAAGAGATTCACCATAAAACATCTTAAGTTTTTTAATATATTTTGCTGAGCTGGGTTTGTTAAAAATTGAACTGGCAAAAATTTTGTATGCTCCTTTTATACAGGTGTCTTTAGATAGCAGGATCACCTTTCTGCCCTTATCTTTATAATAACTGCTCAGTTTCATCAAAGCTAAATTCGGCAGTTTCCCATCAATATCAATAACAAAAATTGAACCAGGACTGACTTTTTTAACGGGTTGTTTTTTTAGAGAAGTCAAATTTATTTTAGGAAGCTGCAAACGTTTTTTTCTCAATTCGTTTGGAAAGAGCAAAATATTTTTTTCTGACAAGCTTACAATAAACTGCATTCTGGGTAAAAGGTCATCCAAAAATTCCAGAATACAATTGGCCGGCTTTGAGTCAGACAGGACATCAGGGCGGTACAACAGAATAACTCCCGGCATTTTCAGAGTATTTTTGCATTTGGGAAATGCATCAAGCAGGTGACGACATATATCCAGGACAGGTAACAGAATTTTTTTTTGCCAGATTTTCAAGTTCAACCATTCATTTTCAAAATCAAACTCAAGTTCCAACCATCTTGTACACTCAACCTGCAAATATTTTTCAGCAACTTTGGAAAGATCCTGTAACATATTTAAAGGAAGGAAACGCTTACATTGAATACCTCTATATTGCAGCTGATTCAAAAAAGCTATGGGGTCTGTAAGTTTTGAACTTTTATCAAAAAGAGAATGAAAACGGGTCACCCTTAAAAAAGGGTTATTAAATTCAAAATCATCTGTCTTAATATGTGGTGACAATTCAGGGCCATAGGCAAGAAGAAAATAGTTGTTAAGCGCACTGCTAATTCTTATTTTGCGTATATTGTCAACGTTTGAAAGATTTTTTAATTCATTGTTTTTGAGATGTTTTATTGTACCATCATTGAATAAAGCAATGCCACTGCCAAGCAGTTCATCATTTATTCGGCCTTCTGTTTCAGGATGACGGGCTATGGCAAATTCGAGTTTTAGATGAGAATTATTTTTTTGACAAAAATTTTGAATTGGATAAGGAATCTGCAGCGTAAATCGGGTGCCTGTTACAGCTAAGACAATTAGCTGTAACAGTTCTTTGTTAGCAAAACTTGATGGTAGTAATGTCCATTTTGAAATTTTCTCTGCTCGTCTATTTATTAATAATTGTCCAGTCTGATTTTTTTTAGCATTTTCATAATATAAATTTAATAAATACATGTTTTATCGACGATTATCATTTTGGAAATTTCCTTAGGTAGGCAGAAATATTAAAACCTTCAAAAATAAATACGACTATGGTTCAAGTGCATAGTAATCAAAAAATATAGGCCATTTGAACCCTGGTGATTTTATTATTTCCAGTTACCTTAATAAGCCTTATACTACATCAACCTGGTACGATAAAAATTATTTCAACACAGGAATAAGCGATTCTATGTGGTAAATCAATATTTAATTTTAATCCATATCCAATTTTTGAGAGAAGCCTAATCTTTTCAAATCCCAAACAGTCCTTATATTTGAAATAGGTTTAATAAAGACGACCTTTACTAATGGAGAAGCTGTCATGAAACAAAATATTCATAATATTGAGAGGGTTATTCGTGTTGTTTTGGGACTTATTATCTTATCCCTGATTTTTGTAGGACCAAAATCCTTATGGGGTCTGATAGGTATTTTGCCAATTCTGACCGGCCTGATTGGCTGGTGTCCACCTTACCAACTATTGGGTATCTCTACATGTAAGAAATGATTGTGATTTGAAATCCAGCAGTTGAGTATATGTTTTCCTAGGGCGCTATCCTGACAAGTTTTGCGTAACCCCATACCTGGTATTTGATTTTTCCAACTTTGAAATTTCAATTCCTTTATATAAGTCGCAGGCTTCATACCAGGCCATGTTTCCCTATTCAACAATATATAAAAAACACTGCACCACATTAAAAATTCTGCCCGGCCACCCATGTCAGGTTTTTGAATAGAGCATCCCGTCTTCTGGCACAACAATTGCTGAACATAAGTTATAACTCAGTATCATATAAACCAAAAGAAAATGGATTTTTAATGGTATTCAAAAGATTACAACTTAAAACATTGCAAACCAGGCTTATCGTGCTGTTATTGTTCCCGGTATTTTTACTAATATTTTCCGGGGGGATAGTAAGTTTTTTATATACCCGCATGGCCATCCTTGATCAGTGGAATGAATCAGCTGTATTAAAGCTCCAGCGGGCAGTCCACTATATTGAAATGCGTCTTTTAAAACCAATTGAGCTAATGGAAATGCTGTTTCAGCTTTCCAATAATAAGCACACCCCCATCTCCCCAGCCAGGATTATGGAACATATAAACACCCTGGAAGGGGTTCTATCGGTTGAGTTCAGACGCATCAGACGTGGATCATCCAGCCTCACCGTTGGAAAACTCAATCATGCCTCAGCATGGCATGATGAGTTTTCAGCACACACGAATATCAAGGATTTCCGATCCTGAATATGATAGCGATGTTGGCCATGAAACTGTTACCCTTGTTTTAACTTTAGTCGATGAAAAAGGACGTGATAATGGCCAGTTTGAAATTAAGATAAGCTTTCACTACCTGCTTAAGGACATCATTAAACTGGGATGGTGGCAGAGTGATATGGCCTGTATTGTGGACCAGGAAGGCAAATATATGGCCCATACCAATATGACAATGAAGGGGCGACACACCCTGGGCGATCTTAAGATGCTTGATTATGATCAGGTTGAACATGCCATTGAAGAAGGATACATCGCCACTCGGAACAAGGTCAACGATATCAAGATGCTGTTGGAAATCCAGGATACAGAGAAAGGAGAAATGAATTAAATAAAACTATTCTAATCTCTGTCTTTTTAAGTTGTAACCAACGTTTTTAATCCCAACAAATTTATCAATCCTGCATAGCATCGTCATTGTGAAGGATATCCGGTTTTCCAATGATCAAGGTTCTTCTGACAATACCCAGGGTTCTTTTATTATGCATTCTGTTTACCATATTTCCGGTAAATCTTTGGGTTGACAGGGGGCAGTCAGTTAAATGTGTGATCTTCCATCCGCAGGTTTCAAGCAATTTCGCATAGGTAAACATCAGGATGGCGTTATCCGGGTTTTCATCGACGGCCGGAATCC
>JAQICW010000363.1 GCA_027858355.1 Desulfobacula sp. | reverse complement strand
GAGTTTCAATATATCCATCCCCGTAGACACCTTTAACAGATAAGGCAGACAATCCCCCCCGGGCCCAATGGCATTCGCTTAAGCTATTTTTATGGATTTTTTATGGTTTTGAAAAATGTAAGTAGCTGAAATTATTGATTTCAAAAAATTGGTTCCCCCCAAAAACGCCTTAAGCGAATGCCATTGCCCCCGGGCCGGGGGGTCAGTTCAATCAGCGCAATTGTTTCGCCGGAAATGATAAAATCCACCATACAAAGCCCCCTGTTGATTCCCAGAACCTGTGCACTTTTTAACAAAAGTTGCTCAAGCTCATTTGGGGTTATAAAATGGGGCAAATGTCCCGGCAGGACATACCCCATGATGGTGCCAAACGGCCTAAAGGGCGATTTGATCTTTCTTGCCATCCGGATGATCTGGATTTCATCATTTTCACAGATGAAATCACAACTGTATTCAGTTCCCTGGATCAATTCCTCGGCAAGCATCAGGTGCTCCTGGGAAGATGATTTTTTAAACAGCGGGTTTTGCACCCTGTTTTCCAGACCTTCATGGATGAGGTTAAAAGCCAAATGGCAATCAGACTCACTGGTACACTTGAAAACAAGTTCGCTTCCGCTCCCTGTCAAGGGTTTTAAAACACACCCATAATTGACGGAGTGAAAAAAGGCCAGGACATCTGAAACTATGTTTATCGGAGAAACCTTGGGGCATCCGATACCATGGCTTTCCCATATCTGTTTTGACACATACTTGTCCCTGCAGTTTTGAATGGTTTTTTCCGACGGATAATCAAGGCCCCATTTTTCTGATATATCTGCTGTAAGAGCCATTGACTCACAATCAAAACTAAAAATCCCATCAATGACCTGATCCCATATCTTTAAATGGTTTTCCAATGCCTCAAAAACTTGAAGTTTGTCAGATAGATTTACCAGAATTTCCTCACTGGGGGCCGGGCATTCTTCTTCTGCGGCCTGCCTTATCTCAGGCGCGGTGATAAACAGGGCCCTGCCAGGGCAGGAATGCCTGATCCATTGGATATAATCGGATGTTGTACCGACTACCAGGATTATCTTATGCACAGATTTTTTGCCTCTTTGATTCAAATGCCATGTTATTGTAAATAAAGGATTTATTGAGTTTTAATTTATACAAGGGTCGGGGGGTGAGATGGAACCGTTCTTTCCAGTTAAAATCACCGCAAAGGAAATCAACGGTATCGATCCCCTGACAACAGGACCAATCCATATGATGCAAATTGATAATCTTGGCAACACCAGGGAATAGTGGATTTGTTCCACCAGCCAGCAATGTGTAGGAATTCTTATACAATGCCCCCATGTCCACAGCAGCAATGTCCCCATCGATTAACACTGTTGTGATTCTCATCATTCCCATCCGGGTTAGAAACAAGGCAAGATTTTCAAAGGAATTGTAGAATCTGGCTTCACTAAAATAGGAGTTTCCCCCAAAGGAGTCCTGGTTCATTTGAAAAAGATGCTCTATATCCTTTGACTTGTTGTATCTAAAGGTCACCTTCCGGTCCTGGAGTTTTTTCAAATCTGCCTTTAGTTTTTTTCTGGATTTACCGGAAAAGGACAGCATATAATTCTCAAAGGAAAAATCATATAAACCCGGATAAAAATAATATCCTATTTCATCTGTTTCTAAACGATTTGACAGGCCTAATACTGAATTCCATTCCAGGTAACGAAGATGCAGGGGGCCTGGAACGGAATCCAGCAGTTCCTCCATAACCTTAGGGTTTTCGGCAATAATCCGATTTTGTTCAAGCCAGGTTTTTCCCTGCCACGTCTCTCCGGGAAATTGAACATATTGCTGTTTTGCCTCATCCCAGCACAGGGCCAGAAACCCCACGGGCTTTTGATTTATTTCAACCACATGAAAGTGCAGGGGTCTGGAAAATGCATCATGAAAGCAAGACCGGACCTGCCACAAGTCAAACAGCCCCTTGGCCGGCCAGAGTTTTTCCCATAAAAGTCTGCACTGGTCAGGATCTTCGTAGATGATGGTCTTCATGGTTACACCTAGTATCTATGGGTGACGTTCAGACTGGAAAACGACCCGCCAAAGTAGTTTTGGGCAAAGGATTTGACTGTTTCAGGATCATAGGCCTTACAGCTGAACACATCCAAATAGATTGCATTGGTTTTGTTTGCAAAGTGGGCTGAAATTAGAGAAGTCTCTATCAATTGAACCATTGAAAATCCGGCTACTTTCTCATCTTCGCCAAAATGAACCACCTGGGTTTCCCCAAATCGTTTCATTTCAATAAGATCACATAATTCCACGACAAATCGTTTGATCAATTCAGCATCCCGGATCTTGGCTGGATCACAGTCATAGATATCGATGGCGGATGCAATGCCCCATACGTCCGAGACAGCATCCAGTTTTACGGGTTTTTCAGCGGTTAGTGTGTTCATAGTTCTTCCCCTTTTTTTTTATTGTCCATGGCGCCAAGCAAGCTACCATTTTTCTTTGTCAGTGTTCTTCCATTGGGATCTTTTGCCCAGTTTCTTTCTACGTTGCTGTAGTTCAAGATGGTCATCGTCACTAAAGTCCTCATCATAGGAATCTTTGAATTTCGGGTTCTTATGCCGTGTTCTCTGATCTTTTTCTTTGCTCATCTTTTTCCCCATAAGGTTTGGATTTGTAAATAATTAGCCGGTCTTGATCATATTTCTTAATTTACCCATAATAATTTACCCATAATAATTTGCCCATAATAATTTGCCCTTAATAATTCCCCTTAGCATATGCCGTGCCATTCATTTGTTTTTTTAGAAAAAAACGAGAATACCTATTAAATTAGCATCTTATAAATAACTATCCTTTCTGGAATCGAAAAGTTTTCAGTATAGTTTTACCGATTTATGAAAATTAAGTAAATTTTATCCGAATACGAAGGACTATAATCTTCAAGCCGGCATTTGACAGCCATATCAACCAAGGACTCCTTCTATTTTATCTTTGACTTTACCTGATTCTCAGGTATAATCAGCCAGTCAAAGGAGTTACTATGGTAAAAAATTACCGATTAGAGGAAATATCAATATGCTAATCAGAGTTGTCTGTGCCATCAAAGAAAAAAAACTACAGGCGGATCTTGAAGAAAGATTATCCAACTTTGATGTGCAGTTGATAATGTTCGGGAAAAACAAAGCCCAGTGGCAAGAACTGGTCCGCAGCTGCGGGGATGTATTTGTAGTGAGCAAATCCCTGATCCCCAGGCCCATTGAATCCAGTGTAACACTGCTCAATAACCTGCCGGAAAAACCCACCACAATTATCCTTGATGACCAGGAATCCTCGGAAGAACATGCAAATCTTCTGGCATCCGGGGCCGATGTTGTTTTATATACCGGTATTTCCCAGGACAGTCTTATGGAGGCCATTGAAAGCACACTGGAGTCCAGACGACAATTTTATTATGTTGATCGGTTTGATCAGAGGGGCAGGATCAAACCCAGATTGAATGATTTTATCTCAAACAGTGAAGATATGCAGCGCTTTCTTGAAGAAGTTCAGCAGGTCGTTAACAGTGATTCAAGCTTGTTGCTTCTAGGAGAAACCGGCGTGGGCAAAGAACATTTATCCAAGTCCATCCATGCGGAAAGTAACAGGTCCCAGGGCCCTTTTATCCCGATCAATATGGCAGCCATACCCGAGCAGCTCATGGAAAGTGAATTATTCGGTCATGTGCAAGGCGCCTTTACCGGTGCGGTCCGTTCCCGGCGGGGGGCTTTTGAACTGGCCCATGGCGGCACCATTTTTTTAGATGAAATCGGTGAAATGTCCCTGCAAATGCAGTCAAAAATGCTTCGGGTACTCCAGGATTTTGAATTTACACCCGTGGGGGGTGAAACCACTGTCTGGGTAGATGTAAGGGTTATTGCCGCCACCAACAAGGATTTGGAAAAAGAAATCCTAAAAAGAAATTTTCGCCAGGATCTTTATTATCGACTCAGTGTGATTACCTTGACCATTCCCCCTTTAAGAAAACGCAAGGAAGACATCCCTGCCCTGGCCAACCATTTTTTGAATATGTATAATATGAAAATCGGCCGCGAGATCAGCCGGTTTTCCCTGACGGCCATGGAAGCCCTTTGCCAATACCCCTGGCCCGGCAATATCCGGGAGTTGATGAACGTAATTGAACGGGCCATCCTTTTATGCCGGTCCGATGTCATCCCCATTGACAATCTTCCCGGCACATTCCAGGAAAACATTTCCCCATCGCCGGATTTGTTAAATTTTAAGGATTGGGATATAAATGCCTGGAAAGGCAAAACCCTTTTCGAGGTCAAAGAACAGGTGCTCAACCATGTTGAAAAGAAATACCTTAAAATGATCCTCGAACAAACCCGGGGAAAAGTTGGGGAGGCCGCAAGGATTGCCGGAATCCACCCAAGGGGCTTGTATGGAAAAATGAAAAAACTGGGACTTGACAAGATCGGTTTTAAATCCCGGTAATATAGTTGAAAGACACGGCCACAAATTAGGAGAATTCTTAATGTATATCCCGTTCCATTATCAGGTATCTGAATATGATTGTGTCCCCACAGCCATGATCAATGCAGTAAGCTATCTGTTTCACAGGAAAGAAATACCCCCCATGGTCATCCGGCATATTTATCTGTACTGCATGGACACGGTGAGCAGGGATGCCAGATTTGGCATTGGCGGGACCAGCAAACTTGCTGTCCGGCTCATGGGAAACTGGCTCAGTTCCTATAAAATGAAAAGCTTTTCAGTTCGCACTGAATTTTTAGACAAGGAAAGGGTCTCCCTGGAAACGGGTGATCGAATCCATACCTGCCTGGAAGAAGGGGGGATTGTGTTGTGCAATATGCTCCTGAGCCCACGGGAGGAACATTATATAATGATCACGGCAATTGAGGACGAATGGGTATATTGTTTTGATTCCTATAAGCGGAACTCGGTACACCGGATGCAGGGGAAAATTAAGATCCTCAAACCTTCTGAAGAAAGGGCTCCCAACCTGAAAATAAAAAAAAACTGGCTTGGAAAGACCCAGACCAATCGGTTCTGTCTGGGCCCTTTCCATATCAGAGAAAGCCTTCTGATATGGCGGAACCCCTGATATTCTGCTTGCTAATAATTTTTATAAAAAAAACCCTAATATTTAAAAATCGAACTATTCTCTTGTGGCTCCAAAATAGCCTATAAAGTATTAGCCAGTTCTGGTTACCTATAGATCTTTATGAATTGGCAAAATCGGTTAGGAGAAAGGCCATGGTTGCTACTTGACTAATTTTATATATGATTTAAAATGTGACCCCATGAATATCAACCAGCTCAAACTTTTTTATCTTGCAGTTAAGCACAAAAGCCTGAGTCATGCTGCAACGGAATTAAATATAACCCAGCCCGCTGTAACAAAAGGTATCCAGCGGCTTCAGGAATATTATGAAGTGCCCCTTGTTCATAACCTTGGAAAAAATATGGAGTTGACCATGGCTGGTGACAACCTCTTCCAAATTGCAAAAAAAATATTTGACCTTGAAAAAATGGCAGATGACTGCATGGCAGACTTTCAAAGTGAAAATTTAAAGCACCTTAAAATTAATGCTTCTGAAAGTTTTGGGGCATATTATCTCCCGGAATTCATAAATCAGTTTAACCTTAAA